>DASYZB010000134.1 GCA_035946615.1 Verrucomicrobiia bacterium | reverse complement strand
GCGCTCGTCGCCACGCCCGCATCCGCAGCTACATCTCAACTCTCCGCAAACACGGCCTGCCCGTCCTCGAATACCTCCGCCTCGCTCTTGATGGCCGCCCTTTCCTGCCTCAAGGCGCAAAATCGACCTGAGCAGTTACGGATTTTCAGACCACCACGCCGTTTCTCAAAGCGCAGGCCCAACAATTGGAAGGAATTCAAGAAGCTGGTGCGCGAGGATTTTGCAGACGGCATGAACGTCTTTGCAACTCCCCCTTGTTTTACGGCTAATGGCCTGCTTTACGTGGGCTTTGGCGACCCTTACAATACGCTCTATGCTTTTAATGTGGGGGTTGGCTTGGCGACGAACAGCCCATGGCCCATGCAGTCGGGCGACCCAAGGCTAACCCGGCGTCTGATATGTCGGCCCGTTGAAAGTTTCCCAAGGCCATAACACTGCAATTCTTGGTAAGCAATTGGCAAAACAAGGTGAGTCCGCTCCCGCGAGCCTCAGGCAGCCTTGCAGAATGACTGCGCAAGGCCCTGCCAACGGCGTTCCGCCGCCGTCCGGTCGTTCGCGTGGCCGGGCCGAGCAAGCCGCAAGTTTCATTATACTCGGGATACTGGCGATCATCGGCGCGGGCGTGTTGCTTCGGCAGATGTCTTTCAATCCTGCGGTGTTGGTCGCACGCGACGCCGGGCTCCAGTTCCAGGGCGCAAGCCCGCCTCCAGCGCCCGACGCCATTCCGCCCCAACTGCAGGCCCTTGGGCAGCCCGAATCTTTTAACTCCGACAACCTTTATGACAAGATTGACGGCAAGGCCGAGCTGTACTTGGCGGCGGGCTTTTCCCAGTTGCATTGCGCGCGCTTTGCATTGAAACAGGCGCCGGAGCAATGGTTCGAGTGGTTCGACTATCAAATGACCAATTTGCCTGCGGCTTTCTCGGTTTTCTCGCTCCAGCGCCGCGCCGAAGGCAAGCCGCTCGAGCTCACCGAGTACTCCTATCGCACCCAAAACGCGCTCTACTTTGTTTGCGGAACCAATTACGTCGAGGTCATCGCCTCGGCGCCCAACGAGCCGCTGCTCAAAGCGCTGGCCGAGACCGCTTCGCGCTTTGTAGCGTCCAACCCAGCGACCCGAACGCGCATCGAAGAATTGGACCTTTTCCCCACCCAGGACCTGGTCGCTTCCAGCCAAACGCTGCAAATCGCCGATGCGTTTGGATTCGAGGGTCTCCGAGATGTCTTCACAGCTCGCTTTCGCGCGGACGGAACTGAACAGACCGCGTTCCTGGCCTCCTGCGCCAATGCCCCTGATGCCGAGCATTTGCGCGACGCATACGCCGCATTCCTGCTCGGGAACGGCGGAAAAGAATTGGCGGCAAGCAACCGTTCGGAGCGGAGGATTGAGATTATGGGAGGGACCGAACTCGTGTTCAGCGAAGGCAGATTCCTTGGAGGCATTCACGCGGCGACTGCCCTCAGCCCCGCCGAATTGGTGGCAATACAACTTCGAGAGAAACTGCGGTCGGCATCGAAGGCACAATGATGGACCGTCGTGATTTTGTCGCGCGCGCAGCCAAAGCCGGCCTTGCCCTGGCCGCCGTTGGGGCTGGTGGCGTCGCCTTGCGCGACCCGCGCGGACCCTCCGGCCAGCCGGCGGGCGGGTCTGTGTCGCTGCCGGATTTTTCAGTGCCTGAGGTCGGGCCAAAGCTGAGCCTGATGACCGGCTCAGACCGGGCGCAAAGCCTCGAACACGCCCTCAAGGCGCTGGGTGGAATTGAGCAATTCATTAAACCGGGCGACCGCGTGGTGCTTAAAGTGAATGCCGCCTTTGCCTCGCCGCCTTCACTCTGCGCAACGAGCCATCCCGATCTTGTAGCAGCCCTCACCCGGTTGTGTCTTTCCGCAGGCGCCGCCTCGGTCGTTGTTACCGATAATCCCATTAACGATCCGGCAAGCTGTTTTATGCTGACCGGCATTGGCAAAGCCTCCCAAGCTGCCGGCGCCAAATTGGCCCTGCCTGGGCCTTCCTCCTTTAAATCGGTCACCCTGGCTGGCGGGCGCTTGATTAAGGACTGGCCATTTTTGTTCGAGCCGCTGCGTGGAGCTACACGGCTAATCGGCCTGGCGCCGGTCAAGGACCATCATCGCAGCGGTGCTTCCCTGGCAATGAAGAACTGGTACGGCCTGCTCGGCGGCCGGCGCAACATTTTTCACCAGGACATTCACTCGATCATTTTCGAGCTCGCGATGCTGGTCCGGCCAACCCTCGTCATCCTCGATGGCACGAACACGATGATTTCCAACGGCCCGACCGGCGGCTCGCTCGAAGACCTCAAAGCAACCAATACAATGATCGTCAGCACCGACCAGGTAGCCGCCGACGCCGCCGCCGCGACGCTGCTGGGGAAAACGCCCGCAACCCTTCCGTTTCTAACGAAGGCAGCAGCCGCGGGGCTGGGGACGCTGGACTACCAATCGCTCAGGCCCGGGGTAGGTGAATCAACTTTTGCGAAATGAACGCGTCAATGTCGAGCGAAGCCCTTCACGTGCGAGTGCTATGAACATCATCAGAACTCGCCGCATCGTTCAGGTGTTCTTTTTGGTGTTGTTCCTCTGGTTTTGCGTGGTGACAACTTTAGGCGAGCGTTGGTGGCAACTGAGCGGCTGGCCAATCAACTGGCTGCTGCAACTCGACCCCCTGGTGGCACTGGGAACATTGCTGACAACCCGCAAACTCTACGCCGGATTAATGTGGGCGCTGGTGACGGTGGGTCTGACAATTATTCTTGGCCGGTTCTTTTGCGGCTGGGTTTGCCCATTCGGCGCGCTGCACCAGGCGGTTGGCTGGCTCGGGCGCCGGGCCAAACGGCATTCCGAGCGGGTCGCCCTAAACCAATATCGGCCAGCGCAAGCGCTCAAGTATTACATTCTAGTAGTGGTGCTGCTTGCGGCCACATGCGGGATTCTGCTGACCGGCTGGCTGGACCCGATTCCTCTAATGCACCGTTCGGTGAACCTGTTCCTGCTGGCGCTCTTTGGCGCCCCCGGCGCCTCGCCACGAGCCTACGACGGCGCCTGGTTGATTGCGGCCACCTTCCTCGCTGCAGTCCTGCTGAACCTTTGGGTCCCGCGATTCTACTGCCGCTTTCTCTGCCCATTGGGCGCTCTGTTTGGCCTGTTGGTGCGCTGGACCCCGTGGCGTATCGGCAAACGCGACAGCCGGTGCAGCGAGTGCGAGATGTGCGAAACTCATTGCGAAGGGGCCTGTGACCCGTTTGAAAGAATCCGTCTCAATGAATGCCTTCTCTGCATGAATTGCCTCCGCGCCTGCCGCCAGGCGCAAATGAATTACGGACCCAACCGCTCCGCCGGCGGCGAGGTGGAATTGCCAGCGCTGACCCGGCGCGGGTTTATGGTGTCGGCCATCTCTGGCCTGGCCGCCGCTCCCGCGCTCAGGCTGGGCGGATTCTTAGGCCAGAATTGGAACCCGCGCCTCGTCCGCCCTCCAGGCGCGCTGGTCGAAGAGGAGTTTCTGCAGCGCTGCATCAAGTGCGGTCAATGCATCCGGATTTGCCCGACGAATGTCCTGCAACCGGCGCTCCTCGAAGTCGGCATTGCCGGCGTATGGACTCCCCGCCTGAATTTTCGGACCGGGACCAGCGGTTGCCAGCTCAACTGCATTGCGTGCGGCAATGTCTGCCCCACCTCCGCGCTCCGCCCTCTGAGCCTGGACGAAAAACTCGGGCGGGGAACGTTCGCCCCCACCGGCCCGGTGCGCCTCGGCACCGCCTTTGTGGACCGTGGCCGCTGCCTGCCCTGGGCCATGGATGTGCCCTGCATTGTCTGCCAGGAAAACTGCCCCGTCAGCCCCAAGGCGATTTATTTGCGTGAAGAGTTTCGTGTAATCCGCGACGGCGCCCTGGCGGTCAGTTCAGCTACCCGCACCAGCCTAAGCTTTGAGAAAGACTTCTCGCACACCGGTAAATTGGCCACAGGCGATTATTTTGTTCGCCTCGCCGGCGCGCCTCTTGGTGAACGCAAATTAATTGCAGAAAATTGCGCTAATTCGCTCAGCGTGACACCGGCCGCTCCCTGGGCGGACCCGCCGCAAAGCGGGGCCGCGATTCTAATCGAAGTGCGGCTCCAACAGCCGGTCATTGAGCCGGAGCGCTGCATCGGGTGCGGCATTTGCGAACACGAATGTCCCGTGAGCGGCTGGCGCGCCATCCGCGTTACGGCCGAGAATGAATCCAGAAACCAGCGGCACTCGCTCACCGCGAGGGCCTGAACACTCAAACAAGAACACATTATGGAAACCAAAAACGTAACACGTCGTGACTTCATAAAAATCGCAAGCGCCGCCGGAGTCGGGTCCGTGCTGAGCACGGGCCAAGTTCTGGCGCAAGTGGCGGCAGAGCCCGCGCCTGCTACCTTGCCCGCGCGAGCCTTCGGTAAAACGGGCGTCAAGGTCCCGATGCTCGCGCTGGGCGGCATCTTTGACATCGTGGCCAACCAACTCGTCTTGCAACGGGCGCTGGACTTCGGCGTCACCTATTGGGACACCGCCAACGGTTACACCAACGGCAACAGTGAGAAAGGCATCGGGATGTATTTTGAGAAACACCCCGAGGTGCGCAAAGGAATCTTTCTGGTCTCCAAGGCCGGCACTCACGACCCGGCGCGCCTGAGCGAGATGCTCGAGGAATCTCTGCGGCGCATGAAGACGGATTACATCGACCTTTATTTCCTCCACGGCATTGGGCGCGGCGAGGACCTGACCCCGGACGTAAAGGCCTGGGCCGAGAAAGCCAAGGCCTCGAACAAAATCCGCTTCTTCGGCTTCAGCACCCACGGGAACATGGAGAACAGCTTGCAGGCTGCGGCCAAGCTCGGCTGGATTGACGGCATCATGCTCAAGTACGACTTCCGCCTGATGAGCACCAACAACATGCGCGCCGCCACCGAGGCCTGCGCCAACGCGGGCATCGGCTTGACCGCTATGAAAACCCAGGGCGGCGGCCCCCTGCGCGCCGAGACCGCTGCCGACCTCAAATTGGGCGGACATTTCATCAAACGCGGCTTCACCGATAAGCAAGCCAAGCTGAAAGCGGTATGGGATAATTCCCAAATCGCCGCCATTTGCTCACAGATGTCCAGCGTCACTGTCCTCGAATCCAACGTCGCCGCCGCTCATGACAAAACAAAACTGACGGCTGCCGACCGCGCGGCGTTACACCGTTACGCCTTGGAAACTCATTCCCAGTTCTGCGCCGGGTGCACACACCTCTGTGAACCGGCCGCTGGCCGCGCCCCGATTGGCGACGCGCTACGTTGCTTGATGTACCACCGGATTTATGGAGACCCCGGCCTGGCGCAAGAAACCTTTGCAGGCCTGGCGCGCCCGGCTGGCAACGTGGATTATACCGCCGCCGAGGCGGTGTGCCCCCAGCGGCTCCCCATCGCCCGATTAATGCGCGAGGCCAGCGCGTTGCTGGGATAGAAAGGGCTAGAAATCGGTGCATTAGAACAAAACCAATCGCCTTCATAATTTCATAATTTCTCGCCTTCATAATTCTCTTGACTCTTTGCCCCAGCGTGCTAAACACAATGGCCGGTTGCAAGGGCGGTTAGCTGTCTGGATAGAATGGTCCGGGTCTATGACACAAGCTACAGTGGCCTTTCTGGCTTTGGGTTTGCTCTCGCTCCTGGGTGCAGGGCTGGGGGTTGCTATGGGCCGGGCTGGCCGGCAGTCTGATGCTCAGGCACACCATCTCCTTCAATTCTGGGCTGCGCTGGCCATTGGTTTTTTGGGGGTTCTTCTCCCGGTCTGGCTCCTGATTGTCGCAGGGCCTTCTCCCGAACGCCACCCGGCTTTTTGGCAGGCCGCCAGTTTGTGGATGGTTTTGACTTACCTTGTCCTTATCGTTGCCCTGTTGCGGTGGCATTGGCAATGGTGGCGCGATCTGCCGCTCCGTGAAGCCGACACTCGAAACGCGACTCCGAAACGCCTCGTGGCCTGGGTCGCCGCCGGCACAGTCGTACCGGCAATCATCTTTTGTCTGTGTGCCTATGGCTTCTATGCGGAGACTCCCTGGAGAGTCCAACAGATTCCAACGACCACCGTCCTACGGATCATCAATGAAAGCAAAGGCGCAAAATTCGAGGTGTACCAGCGCAAGAATGGTGTCAAAACCCTCTGGATTACCTTGCCCGGGCGCAACCACATGCGCTTTGATGCCCCGGCAGACGATGACACCCTGGCCCTGCTGGCGCGCAACGGAATCCCCTGCAAAACCCACGTCGAAGCACAAAACCGCAGCCTCGATGCCCTGGCAGGGCATGCCCGCTTGCTTTTTGTTTTGTCCGGTTTCGTTCTGGCCCCGGCCGGCGCGGTGGCTCTAGCGCTGCTGCTCAGGAAACCCGCTAAACCACTCGCGCCATATTACGCCAGGAGACCCGCTGCGCCGGAGACACCCGCCTTCGATAGAATCATGCTCAACCTGCGGACCGACTCGGCGCCCTGGAAAACCTTCGGCTACGTCGCGGCGGTTGTATTCCTGCTGGGTTTCGTCGCCAGCGCCATCTTCGTATCGCAGATCAATGCCCCTGGATGGTACATGAGCACCGTGCGGCTCAAAGCCCAGTCCAGCGGCTCGCTCGAACAACAAATGGCCCTGATCAAATCCGATGCGGTGGCGGGCCTGGTGGTCACCAACCTGGACCTGCCGCGCAAATGGGGCGGCAAATTCACCGGCGGACGCAGACTCACCGCCATTGACGCGATGAATGTCCTCAAACGGTTGACGATGGTGCGCGCTATCACCAACTCCTCTGAAATCACCATCAGCGTTTATGACACCGACCGCGTTGGCACCGCTAACCTTGCCAATACGATTGCGCAGGTCTCCTGCGAACAGTCCGGCGATGGCCCAGCCGCTTTGCAAATCGCGGCCAGGGCAGTCCCGCCCTCCAAAGGCCTGAACGGCAACATTCGCCTCATCTTGATGATCGCTGGAGGCATCCTCAGCGTGCTCCTGGGACTGGCCATTGGCATACCAGCAGCCATCGTGCGCGCCTGGAGCCGCAGCCGCAACGGCGCTCAACCTGTTCTTCGCCCCGCTCATGCCAGCTCAGCCGCCTTTACCCTGATTGAATTGCTGGTCGTGATTGCCATTATTTCCATTCTCGCGGCGCTCTTATTTCCTGCCCTATCGCGCGGCAAACAAAAGGCGCAGGGCGTCTATTGCCTCAATAATGGCCGCCAACTCATGACCGCCATGACCGTCTATGTCGGCGATAACAAGGACCTGTTTCCACCCAATCCCGACGACGGCAATACGGTGACCGGTCATAATTGGTGCGGCGGGCAGGCAGGGCAAGGTGGACGCGATCAATTCGACCCGGACCTGTTGTCAAACCCAAAGCGTAGTCTGCTGGCGCCCTATTTGAACGGCAACACCTCTGTCTTTCATTGCCCAGGCGACAGGCGCACCGGCTACTATCAAGGCTCGGACCCCGCGTTGCTGGGGCGCATCGTAAGCGCCGCCCGCACATTCTCCATGAGCCAGGCCGTGGGAACGATATGCCAGGGATTCGATGCCGGCGCTTCCACCGGCGCCTGGACGCCGCATGTCGGGGCCCCGACCCTGCCGGTCAACGGCCCCTGGCTCAATGATCAGCGCACCCATCGCCGGGACACACCCTGGCGCACCTATGGCAAATTCTCCGCCATCGCCGCCCCCGGCCCGGCGATGTTGTGGGTGTTGGTCGATGAAGATGCCCGCGGCCTCAATGACGCCGCCTTTGCCTTCGGTATGGAAGAGAGTATGTGGATCGATGCGCCCGGCACCTATCACAGCGGCGGCTGCGGTTTTGCCTTCGCCGATGGCCACTCCGAATCGCATCGCTGGCTCAGCCCGAGCCCAAAGCAAGTGCGCGCGGGAACGGCAAATCCGCAAGACACCCAGGACTGGCTTTGGATGCGCGACCGCACCTCCGCTCACATCAGCGGCTCGATGCCCCCGCCGCATTGAGACGGGGCCCTATTCCTCCTTCGGGCCTTGGTGCTCGCGGCCTGATACAGACTTTTCACCGTGATTTTGTAGATTCCGCTGGAATAGGTTTTTCCTCGCGGCACCACCGGCCACCACTTCCGCCAGGCCGGCTTCAATCCATTACTCCAAAACTGAATATCGCCTCCGGTTGCAGCACAACCACTCAGGGACTGCTGCGAATTTGAAATAGTATGCTCAGACAAGCCACACCGCTCACTCGCTTTGAATGCACTTGGGCAACGTTAATTCAAGCTTATCCGCCCCCCAGGCGTCCGTCGCCAGGTTGACTCGGATGCCGATTGTGTTGGGCGCCGTGTGGCGGTAAATCACCCACCAACTGCCGGCTCGCAGCGCGCTGCCGGTCTCGCGCGAAAGGTCTTTTGAAAAAGTGAGCTGCACGGTCAGGCCTTTGATCCGGTTGAGTTTCCCTATGAACGCGCTCAACGCCTTGGCGTCTCCTGCATAGACCAGCGTAGTCGAGAATTCTGGCTCCCAATAACTGGTGAGGCCGTTCAAATACTTGAATTGAGGGGAGCGCAGGACCGACACCACCTGCTCCGCCCTGTTGGTGTCGTAATCTTTGGGCCAATAAATCGAAGGCTCCGGCAGCTCTATGCTCAAGGCCAGCGCCCTGCAGGCGGCGAACGCCGCCGCCGCTCCGATGAACAAGGAAGTCAGCTTTTTCATACAAGTCATTAGACGGTCTCTGGACCCAAATGCTCCCCCATGCGCTCCCATGCGAAGCGGGGCGCAATACAAAATACGGTTTCTTTTCGGTTTCTGAGTTGGCCAATGTGTGGCAGATTTGCTCAGAACGCTCGTAGAGGTTCGTTTTAATGGAGAGGGTATTATTGCAACTGCGAAGGAAACGGGACCGCCGCCGGCTCGAGGACTGGCTTTCGTTTTTTTACCAGATAGTGCTTCCGGACCAGGAACATCCGTTGCGCGGCGAGTTCGATTTGGTGGTGATTGACGGCCCCTCTCTCAAAGAGTTGCGCTCCAAAGTCAAGGCGCGCCGGAGCGCCGAGGCCCCTGTCTTTCTGCCGTTCCTTTTGCTCACGGTGCGCCGCCGTTCCAGCATGCCCTCGCGCCACCTGGGCCGCGTTGTGGACGACCTGCTGATCCGGCCACTCAACGAGCGGGAGCTTCTGGCCCGTGTGGCCAACCTGCTGCGCATGCGGCATTGGTCGCTGGAACTGAAGCGGGAACATGATCGAGTGATGAAACTGGCGGTGACTGACGACGTCTCGGGTTTCAACAATACGCGCTACCTACACCGTTACCTGGATCGGCTGCTGGAAGCTCCTTCGGCCAAACCGGTGGAGGTTTGCCTGGTGTTCTTCGACCTGGACAACTTCAAGCGGGTGGTCGATACCCACGGCCATTTGCTGGGCAGCAAGGCCCTTAAAGAGGTTGCCCAAACCGTTGCCCGCGTATTAGACGCGGACGACCGCCTGGTCCGCTATGGAGGCGATGAATTCATCGTGATTTTGCCGCGACAAGGCAAGGAGGAGGCCCTGCTCAAAGTCGCGCGAATGAAGAAGGCAATCACCACAACCGCTTTCCTGCAGAAAGAAGAGGTCCATGCCCGGCTGACGGCTTCGTTCGGTCTGGCGTGTTTTCCCGGCGATGCCAAAGACAAACACCAGTTATTGGCGGAGGCGGACCGTTGTCTTTTCCAAAGCAAGAGCGAAGGCAAGAACCGGGTTACCTTTGCGGATATGGAAAAGGCGGCGGCTT
Organism: Verrucomicrobiia bacterium; assembly: GCA_035946615.1. Classification (NCBI taxonomy): domain Bacteria; kingdom Pseudomonadati; phylum Verrucomicrobiota; class Verrucomicrobiia; species Verrucomicrobiia bacterium. Next base: position 26,302 of record DASYZB010000134.1, on the reverse strand, counting down.
AGCCAACTGGGGACTCGTGAAGCGACTCGAGGATGCTCTCCACCGCCGCGCCGGGGTTGGGGGAAGCATAGATAGGGCGTCCGATGACCAGCCAGTTAGCGCCGGCCGCCAGGGCTTCTTGAGGCGAGAGGGTGCGCTTTTGGTCATCGGCCGACTCATTGCCGGCGCGGATGCCCGGGGTCACCAACTGAACGTTACCAGGCAACATCTGGCGCAAGGCCACAATCTCGAGGGGCGAGCAAACCAGCCCGCGCAAGCCCGCCCGCACAGCCAGCCTGGCCAGCCGCTCGACCTGCTTGCCCACATTGCTATCGCCGCCGATTTCAGCCAGCCCCTGGCCATCCATGCTGGTCAGGACTGTGACTCCCAACACCAGGGGCGCGTTGTGGCCGGACAGCAAGGCCGCGCGCTGAGCGGATTCCTCCGCCGCCTGCATCATCTCGAAGCCGCCGCTGGCGTGCACGGTCAGCATCTGCACGTCCAACCGCGTCGCTGCGGCCACGGCCTTCGAGACGGTGTTTGGGATATCGTGGAATTTCAAATCCAGAAAGATGCCGCTGCCCAAGGCGCGAAGCTGGCGGACAATATCCGGGCCGGCCGTGGTGAACAATTGGCTGCCGATCTTGAACCCGCCGACCACCGGCGCGAGCTGCGTCGCCAAGTCGAGGGCGGCTTCCGGGGTAGGCACATCCAGGGCAACCAGGATAGGATTGCGCATAGAGGCGATTGAACCGCATTCCAGGAGGCGCAACAAGCCCAGACTGCTCGCCAAGCAGGGGAGGAACGGTTAAAAGTCTCTCGTGCAGTTCAGCCTTGGGAACCTGAAAGAGCATTGCTTCAAAAATCTCTGTTCTCTCCTTTTCCTCCTGTTGCTTTCTGCAGGTTTCCGGCTAGGAGCAAACGGAATGAACAGGCTCATGGTTTGGCAGGGTGAGCGGCATCTCGCCCCGGTTCCCTCCTTCGTTGCCTTCGTTATCTTTTGTTTAAAAACTTCTTATTGAATCGCATTCAACTCGGCTGCTGAGAAGGGTTGGGCGCGATTCCCGAGCTGGGCGCGGATGGCTTTGACCTGGGCGGGTGTTATTTCAGAGGCCTTATTGCCCCAGCTTTGGCGGATGTAGGTCAGGACGGCGGCCAGTTGTTCATCGGTCATGGCAGCGCCCATGGCCGGCATGGAGAGGTTCCATTGCTGGCCTTTGACCTGCACAGGGCCGCTCAAGCCGACTAGCGGGATGCGCACCATTCGATTGGGGGTGCCCAGGGCAAACTCCGAGCCAACCAAGGGGGGCGCCTGCCCTGGTTTTCCCGTACCGTCGGTGTTATGGCACAGGGCGCAGACATTATCGAAGAACTGCTTGCCGAGCACATTGGCGCCCGGGGCCGGAGGCTGGTATTGCACCAGTTGGTCCACTGAATGGTACGGGATATAAACGTGCGGGTCACCCCAACCGCTACGCTGGTCGAAATAAACCATCGCCCAGTAAAGCAGCAGAAAGAACAGAATGAGCAGCCAAACCGGGACCGACCGGCGCGCTGCCTTGGGTTCCGCCGAAACTGGATTCAACGGGATGGATGGGTTAGCGTCGGTCATCGGGCAGGGCTGTTGGTGGCGAGGGCATTGGTCGCCGCAGCAGAACCTGGAGCGGCATTGGTGCCCTCGGGCGTCACCGGGGCTGGCACAGTAAGCGGCGCCACAAACAACGGGGCGTCGGCCTGCAAACTCACGAGGTAGGCAGCCAAGGCGCGGGCCTCGCGTGTGGGCACGATTTCGTAGCCGGGTTCAGGCGCCGCGACCGGCGGCAAGTCCAGCGCGTCAGGCGACCTGGCCCGCTCAATGCGCCGCCTTTCAAATAAAAAACCGTATGGCGGCATGACCGAGCCTTTGACCTCCGCGCGAGGGGCGTAGAGATGGCGCAGATGCCACCGGGCATCGGGCAGCCGGACGCCCACGTTTGCCAGGTCCGGGCCGATTCGTCTGGCCCCGAGCATTACGGGGCTATCGAAAAGAAAATCCTCAGCAACGGTTCTGCGCTTGGCCCATCCGCGCGCGATGTCCGGTCCCGCCGGGACGATCCAGACCGAGGCCTTGGCGCCATCCACGCTCAGGGTTTTTGCGGCAGCATCGGCAGCTTCTTTGCCGAGGCCTTCGAGGACCGGTTTGGGCAAACCGGTGAGCAGTTCGCGGGCCCTGGACTGCGACTCGAGCGGAACGACTTTAAGGATAGCCTCAATCAGAGCGGGGGGATTTGTTCCGGGCTGATCCAGAACCACGTTGCAGGTGGTGCCGGTCTGGCCGACCTGTTGGCTGTGGCAATAGGCGCAGCCGTTGGCGCGATAGACCTCGAGGCCCTCGCGCGCAAAGCCGGGGCGCCCCAGGGGATAGATGACGCCTGCCGGCACGGTATTGGTTTGCTGGAGTTGGCCCAGTTGAATCTGGGGCGTCAGCACAAAGCCAAACCAGGAAGCAGCCAGGGCGAAAAAAGCGCCAAGAAAAAGCAGCGGGCCGTAGTTCACGATTTCGCCTCCACTGTTTTGAACAAGTCCGCCGTCGCAGCCATATAGGCCGCCCGGGCAGGAACGCTGTAAAACTTCAATGCTAACGAAATCAAATTGCCAAGAAAAATGAGGTGGCCGCAAAGGAGTAACAAATCCCCTATGGTGCTCACCCGCAAAAACGTCAATCCCGTATTGGCAATCGTCGTAAATGGGATGTTTGGTTTTTGCAGTTGAAGCGCCTGGACAATGCCGCCGATGGCCAAGGGCAGCACCAGAAGGGTGATGCCGACCGCAGCCACCCAGAAATGGGCCCGCACCAGTTTAGGCCAGGGAAATTCAAGCCCGATAATGCGCGGTAGAATCCAGTAAACCGCGCCAAAAACGGCCATGGCAAAAAAGCCACAGGCATGGAGCTGGGAGCGCGCTGTGGCAAACCAGGTGAACTGCAATTCCTGTGTGCTGTCTAACAAACCGCCAAACGCTCGCATGAGGCCCGCGATAATAAAGGCGGCGACAGCGAAGAGGGTAAAGCTCAAGGAAGGATTGCCGGGGGCAGCCAAAGCGACGCAGCCAATGGTACGATATACATTAAGCGCCACGGCGATGAGGGCTGTCACCAAGAGCACGGCGCTGATGGTGCTGGCGACCGGCAACCAGGCGGGGACCGGGGCGCTATTGGGAATCCCACCCCAAGGCCCGAGGAGAACCAGCATCCAAAAGACTAATACCGCCAGGTAGCGGCTGTGCAGCTCGCGATCAGAAAGTTTGGGGATAAAATAAAAGACGATTGCCAGGCCGACCAGGCCCAGCCAAACGACCTGCAAGTTTTGCGAGTACCACCAATCGAGGATCGATTGCACCACGCCCCGCACCGGAAAGGTCACCAGCAACAGGTTGGCCGTTGAATAAATCCACGGAAACCAAAATAAGGCGGTGAAGAGGAACCATTGAGAGGCATACAACTCGCGGAGCTTTCTTTGATGAAACGTCAGCACACCGCACAGGGCGAGCAGAACATAGCCCAAAAACATAATCATCGCCGCGTAGCCGGGCATTTCGAGATGCTCGAAACCGGTGCTGGCGCGATCGAGCACGCCCAACACGCCTGCGATAACACCCAGGTTCCACAAAAAGCCCCCCACCCCTACCAGCCAGAGCTGCGCCAGGGTGGTTTGGCCCAGACGCCCCAAGAGCCACAGAGCCACTCCCAGCCCGGCCTGCACACAGAACCCGTAGAGAAACAGGTTCGTTGAAACGGGATAAATTCGTCCGTAAGTCAGCCACCCTGAACCGGCCAGGAAACCTGGCGCATGAAATTTGATCGAGGCAATCAGGGCAAAAACGGAACCGATGAGCAGCCAGCCGGCGGCGCTCAGGAACAGGGCCAGCAAAGGCACCCGGGCCGAGACATCGAGAGTGTCTGGCAAAGGGGCCGGAACCGGCGCGCTGGGGCTGGCCGGTTCAGGCTGAGATGAAGGCGCAGCGCTCATGAACCGGTCACTCGAATGGGCTGGGTTTTTCCGGGGCTTTGGGAGGAAGTGCGGTGGCCTTTTCGACACGTGAAATCAGGTTGGACCGCGCGGCTGCGGGGTTTTGTCCCCACTCCTGCTCGACCATTTTCATCGCTACAGCAATGGGCAGCCGGACGACACCCTTGGTTGGGTCAATCCAGCCGGGGTGTTCGAGAGCGTCCGCCTCGGCAGCGCGCAACTCGGCCAAAGCCCGAGCGCGGACCTCGGCGCGGTTTTCAGTTAAAGGCGGTGGCTGAGTATAATGATGAATCGCCCAGGCCAGTCCGGCCAGAACCAGGAAGGAGCCTATAACGCCAATGATCAGAGCCGCCACGGAATGGTCGGGAGCCGGTTGAGAACTCATTCGAAACCTCCTCGAAATTGGGGCGGAGCATCGCGCAACTCGTCGGTTTCACCCAGCTCTCCGCCGGAAATCTGCGTCGGCACAGGATGGAAGAAGCCCATCGCTTCGACCAACCGCGGGTCTTTGAGCGGATAGGGCGGATGGGCGGCGAATTGCCGCAGGAAAATCATCGAGAGCAATCCGGCCATAAAGGCCCAACAACCGAAGCTCAGCCAGAGCCATTGAAAGGGAAACCCATTCGGGTGCGGCACGGGCATGATATTGAAGGACAAATCGACCCAATGCATCAGCCAGGTCCAGGCGCACAGCGGCGCCATATAGGGGAAGATGTTTTTGACATCGATGCGCAACAGCGCCAGGAACGGGATGAAGAAATGACCGAAAATAATCACCATGCTCACCCACCACCAGGTCCCTTTCTCGCGGAGCACGTACCAAAAGGTTTCCTCGGGCATGTTGCCGTTCCAGATAATGAAGTACTGGCCAAAGGCGATATAGGCGTAGAACACGGTGAAGGCGAACAGCAATGAACCGAGGAAATAATATTGATGCTCGTGGAGCACGTTGCTGAGCACACCCTGGCGGTCAAGAACCATAGTAATGACATAGGCGGTGGCCAGCGTCAGCCAAACGCTACCGGCGAAATAATAGATTCCATACATCGTCGAGAACCACTGGTACTGGAGCGATTTGACCCACAGGATAGCCGCAATCGTCAGCGTCAGCGCGAAGAGAATGATGCCCGCCCCGGAATAGGCCCTCATGCGGTAGGTCGGCAGGGCGGCGCCGGTCTCATCCTGTTGCAAAGACCAGTAGCGAAGCCGATGAGAGAACAGCCACCAGATGGCAAAACAGGCCGCCGCCATCACGTAAAACATCGGTTCGCTGAAGAGGGGTTGTTTGGCCGCCACGGAGTGGTCGGTGTGGGGATTGATGCTCAACCAGGTATAAATGCCGTGGTTCACACCGGCCATATAGAAGCTCTTGGCAAAAATGGCGATCGGGATGAAAAGAATGGCCATCCAGGGGAAAATCATTGCGGCGATGTGCTCACAAAAGCGTCGAATGGGCACCGACCACCCGGCATCAAAGAGGTGATGCGCCATCACCAGGAACAGGGCGCCCAGGCAGAGGCTCAGGAAAAACATGAAAGCGACCAGCCAGGAAAAGGCGAATTCTTCGCGGTTAACCAACAAACCGATAACACCCAGAATAGCGCCTACACCCAGCAGGATAGCCGGCACATTGCGCCACCGGGAGAGGTCCAGGGCCTGGTTTGGGTTTGCGGGTGTAGGATTCATGATTAGCGTTTTAGGTCCGCCCGGAGAGGCTCGGGCAGATCGTCAATCGTCCCTAACTGACTGAGTTGCAGAGCGCGGAGGTACGAGATGATCGCCCAACGGTCCTCGACCGTGACGTTGGGCCCATAAGCCCCCATGTTATTGCGGCCATGAGTAATGACGTAAAACAGCTCGCCATCGGCCATCTCGACAATCCGTTTGTCGTGCAGATTGGCGACCACCAGCATCGCGCCGATTTTCTTGGTAATGCCGTTGCCGTCGGCCAGTTGCCCGTGGCAAGGCGAACAGTTAATGGTAAAGCGTTGCTGGCCGCGCTGGAGCAATTGAGCGGTGATGCGGAGCGGATTGGTTTCAACAAAATTGGTCGTGCCGGGCATGAACCCGGTGTTGACCGGCGAATCCTGATAAGGATAGACCGGCTCGGAAGCGGTTTGAATCGGAGCGCCACGGGGGATGGTGCCCGGCACCGGAAGCTGCGAGCTCAGGCCGTTTGGGAAGAAGCTGTTTGGCGTTTGAGGACGCAGTTTGAGCTGCCACTCCATATCCGGGAAAATGTAGAGGGTCGTCCTGCGGGAATGCTGTCCGCGGAAGCCGAGGATGCCAACCACCGCGATGGTGCACAGGACCATGATGGCCAGGTAATAGCGCATTATTCTTCCACCACCTCGATATGCCAGCTGCCCAGGCGCTCGAGCAGCTTGCGGGTTTCGTCCTCGTCAAATTTGGGATCAGCGCACTCGATAACAACGAAGAACCTGTCGTGGGTGACCAGGGAGAAGCGTTTGTTCTTGAGCAATGGATGATAGAGCCGGGGCAAGCGATTAAGAAACAACATGCCGAACAACGAGCCAAATGCGCCAAAAAGGATTGTCAATTCGTACGAAGGCGGGAAAGCGGAGAATGGGCTGAACATGGGTTTGCCGCCGATGACGATAGGATAATCCAAGGCGTTCATGAACCAGATCATCAGCATCCCGCAGGTGTAGCCGGTCACGCCCCCCAGGAATGCGAACCAGCCCACTTTCGAGTTCTTCAAGCCCATGGCCTTATCCATCCCATGAACGGGGAATGGAGTGAAGACATCCCAACGCCGGAACCCGGCATCGCGGACCTTTTCGGCGGCATGCAACACCGATGCAGCCGTGGTGAACTCGGCTACCATGCCATAGGCTTTATTTGCGGTCTCTGCCATGAGCAACTCTTTAGTGAGCATTAAACTTCATCGGTCACAGGCTCCAGAACTTTGGCCCCGCCCATCGGATGGTGCGGGTCGGATTGAGGTGTAACGCCTTTGATCTCGGAAATGGCGATCATCGGGATAAAGCGGATAAAGAGCAGGAAACAAGTAAAGAAAAGACCAAACGTGCCGATGTAAGTGCACACATCCACCCAGGTCGGATAGTAGTAGAACCAGTTTGAAGGCAGAAAATCGCGGTACAACGAGATGACGATGATGACAAACCGCTCGAACCACATACCGACATTGACGAGGATGGATATGATGAAGACCACGACGAGGTTCCGGCGTATGCGTTTGAACCAGAACAACTGCGGAATCAAGGCATTGCAGGAGATCATCGGAATCCAGGCCCATTGGAACGGCCCGAGCGCGCGATTCAGGAAATGGAACTGTTCGTTGGGATTACCGCTATACCAGGCGATGAAAAACTCCATGGCGTATGCATAACCGACCATCGAACCGGTCGCCAGAGTCACTTTACACATCAGATCGATGTGCCGCATCGTAATGATGTCCTGGAGCTTAAACATGGAGCGTAGCGGGATGAGCAGCATCAATACCATGCCAAAGCCCGAAAAAACCGCTCCCGCGACGAAATAAGGGGGGAAGATGGTCGTGTGCCAGCCGGGTAATTGCGAGACAGAGAAATCCAACGAGACGATTGAATGGACCGAGAGGACGAGTGGCGTCGAGAGGCCCGCCAGAATCAGATAGGCCTTTTCGTAATTGCTCCAGTGGCGGTTCGAGCCGGTCCAGCCCAGCGCGAAGAGGCCGTAGCCAAACTGGCGCAGCCGGGTCTTGGCACGGTCACGCATGACCGCCAAATCCGGAATCAATCCCATATACCAGAACAGGACCGACACCGTAAAGTAAGTCGAGACGGCAAAAACATCCCACATGAGCGGTGAAAGGAACTGGGGCCAGATGGAGTTGGAGTTGGGGATGGGGAACAGCCACCAATCATACCAGACGCGTCCGACGTGGAGCGCGGGATAGATGCCGGCGCACATCACCGCGAAGATTGTCATTGCCTCGGCGGCGCGATTGACTGCGGTGCGCCAGCGCTGGCGCAGCAGGAACAGAATCGCCGAGATAAGCGTTCCGGCGTGGCCGATGCCGATCCACCAAACGAAATTGACGATGTCCCAGGCCCACATGACCGGGTGATTATTTCCCCAAACTCCGACACCGGTGGAAATCTGGTAGCTGATCATAAACATCAGCATGCCCAAAGCCAAAACGCTCGGGGCAAACAGCGCCCACCACCAAAAGGGCGGGCGGTCCTCGATGAGGGAGGCGACCCTGTTGGAAATCCAGCCGAAGCCGTGGAGATTGGCGACGTAAGGTTGGCGCTGCAACTCCAGCGGCGGCTGCGGCACATCGAGCGAGGCGATATGTGTAAACTGCTCTGCTTTGCCAGGTCCAGCCATTAGCGCGTCTCCTTGGTGGTTGGCTCCTCGAATGGATTCCCCATCCTCTGCTCGTATTCCTGGAGAGTCATTGGGCCTGCGGGTTGATAATCCGGCATCCTGGGATTTGGGTTGCGCACCCGGGCCAGGTACGTTGTGCGCGGCTTGGTCAGCAGCACCTGGAGCACCGTGTAATCGCGATCAAGCTGCTTGAGCTTCGAGACGCGGCTATTCGGGTCCTTGAGATTGCCAAAAACAATCGCCTCGGCAGGGCAGGCCTGAGCGCAGGCGGTGGTGAACGAATCGGTGGGCACAATGACATCGCCCGAGGCGCCAGCCTTTATTTTCTGGGCGATCTCAGCCTGCTGAATGCGCTGCAAGCAGAAGGTGCATTTCTCCATCACCCCGCGCATCCGCACCGTGACATCGGGGTTTTCTCGCATCCGGATAAGGTCCCACTCGTCGTCTTTGCGGTGGCCAAAGGGTCCAAGGTAATGCTGGCCAATCGGGCGCTTGTTGTAATCGAAGAAGTTGAACCGGCGTACCTTGTAGGGGCAGTTGTTGGAGCAATAACGGGTGCCAACGCAGCGATTGTAGGTCATCACATTGAGCCCTTCCTGGTCATGGGAGGTCGCATTGACGGGGCAGACATTCTCGCACGGAGCGGCTTCACAATGCTGGCAGAGCATGGGTTGGACGACGACCTGCGGGTTGTCTATCCAGGGCTCGAACTGTTGCTGGCTATCCCATTTGAATGTATCGAAAAACTCGCGGTGCGCCTCAGGACTATGGCGTGGGGCGAGCGGATGGCCGGCGTAATAGCGGTCGATGCGCAGCCAGTGCATCTCGCGCCCGCGGCTGACCTGGTTCTTGCCGACGATCGGCACATTGTTCTCGCTTTGGCAGGCCACCATGCAGGCCGAACAACCAACACACTTGTTCAAATCAACCGACATGCCCCATTGGTGCAGTCCCTTCGTCTTGAGTTGATCGAATGGATTGGGATACAGCGGGGCAACGATGGGCGATTCCTCGACCTCCATGCGTTTGGCGAAGTCCGGGTGTTGGCGGTACTCCTCGAGATTGGCTTCGCGAATGATGGGCCGGCCTTCGAGCGACCAATGATGCTGGGTGCAGGAGATGGGATACGTTAAGTCCACCGCGCGGACCATGGCCCCGAGGGCGACATTCTGCGCTTGCGCAGTGCGCAACGGATAGACGTTGAATCCGGTTCCCTGCCCCACACGGCCAGTCCTCTCCTTACCGTAGCCCAGGGCCAGGCCCAACGAGTAATCCGCCATCCCCGGCTGGACCCAGACCGGGCCGCGCACGCTGCGCCCGGCCAGGGTAATCTCGATGACATCCGAGTTCTTAATCCCAAGCTCCTGGGCCGTCTTGCGGCTCATCAGAACGGCATTGTCCCAAACGATTTTGGTAATGGGATCGGGCAATTCCTGCAGCCAACCGTTGTTGTTGTACCGCCCGTCATCGACGCTGTAATCGCGATGAAAAACCACTTCGAGATTGTTCTTATCAGGAGTGCGGCTCAGGCCTGCCCCAGCCGGTTGCTGGAGAGGCGGCGCCCCGTTCATTGCGACTTCGACAGGTTTCGCCGAGGAAGCAGCCAAAAACCCATCGAACAGGAATTTGCGCCATGCCCCCTCCTTATCAGCATCCTGGACCATCCCGGCGAAAGTCTCCCGCACGACGCCATAGGGGTCGGTGACATCGGCGCCGGCGATGCGGGCCAGCACTTCCAATTCCGTAATGCCTCCAAACAACGGTGCGATCAAAGGCTGGATGGGAACCAGGGTGCCGTCGCTGGTGTGGGCGTCGCCCCATGATTCCAGGAAATGTGCAGCAGGAAAATGCCAGTCACAAAGGGGAAAGGTTTCGTCTTCGTAATAACCCAGGCGGGCGACCATTTTGGCTTTGCGCTGTGTGTTGGCCCAATCCAGGTCGGCTGGAGCGGTATAGACGGGGTTGCCTCCAAGAATCACAAGCGTCTGGACCTGCCCCGCTTTTAGGGCCTCGGCCAGTTGAGCGATTCCTTCCTCTTTGCTTTCCGGCGCCTGGTGGAAGACGACCGTTTTACCCAGGTTCCCGAGGTGCGCGTTCATGGCCCAAGCTAACACGTGCACTTCGAGCGGCTGGCGATAGCCGGCCACAACCAGCGAGTGTCCCGCATTAGCCTGGAGGTCTTTGGCGCATTCGGATGCCCATTTAGGATCAACTCCCGCCGGCAAGGCGTCCGTATTGCCGCCGCCATTCAAAAGCTGGGCGGCCAAAGCCAAGGCAATCTGCAGAACCGCGCTGCTGGGCAGGCGCAGGCGATGATCGGCGTTGAGGCCGGTAATGCTCATGAGGCTCTCGACCACATACAGCCGGTTGAGAGTGTCCTCGGGTTTCTCGATGTGACGCCGTTGCGCAAACCGCCGGATATTGACGTGGGCATTCGGCTCAGCCCCCATGAAATCGCAATCGAGCGAGACCACGACGTCTGCCTTGTCAAAGAGGTAATAGGGGCGGACACCCTTCCCAAAGGCCTGCGTTGCGGCCCGCCGATGAATATCCAAATCCACCGGCTCATAAACATACCAACGAGACTGTGGGCATTTTTGGCTAATCAGATTCTGAAGCCGCTGCCGGGAGGGTGAGCTGCTGCGCTCCAGGAGGAAGGCCAAACCGGCTCCACCGTTGCCTTGAGCCGTTCGCGAAAGCTGAGTCAGGAAATCGGTTGCCCCTTCGACTGTCGCGTTTTTGCCTTCGGTGGTGAAGCGCGCGGCGCGGTCCGGGTCATAAAGAGTGAGCGTCGCCGACTGGGCGTAGAGGTCAGTTCCGCCGTTGCTGTCTGGGTGAAAGCTGTTGCCCTCGATTTTGGTGGGGCGCCCATCGTTGGATTTAACCACCAGCGGAATGGCGCTGTCGCGACAGGGCATGGCGGTGGCGTAATACTCAGGCACGCCATGATAATAATGCTCGGGCATTTTGCCGAAGGGCTCGAGCTTCTCGACGGGACGCCGGCAGCCGCTGGTTCCCAGGCCCACCCCGGCCAGCACGAACGACGCGCCCATTATCTTCATGAAATGCCGGCGGGTGACCGGGTCCTCCAATTCGCTGGCCCCGGCCGGAAATTCGCGCTCGACCCATTGCTTGAACTCAGGCGCGCCGGCCAGTTGATCCAGGCTGCGCCAATAGACCCGCCCGGACTGCCGCGCGGGTGCGCCCAACGCCTCCCCCGCCTCTGGCTGAGCAGGGGGTTGGCTTTGGGATTGAGGCTGATTGGGAAGGGTCTGTTTCATCGGTGGCATGCGGAACAGTTTTGGAGCGACTCGACATGCCATTGTTTCATCGCGCGTTGCCCGAACTCGCGCTGCTTTTCAGGCGATGCGGGTTTCCAGTTTAAATCCGTTATCTTGTCCAGTGGCCGCAGCTTCAGCTCCGGATGCCGGTGGCAATCGAGGCAAAAGGTCATCGACAAAGGTTGGTATTGATAGACCTCATCCATCTTGTTGATGGGGCCGTGGCATTCAACGCAACTGATCCCGCGGTCCACGTGAACCGAGTGGTTGAAATAAACAAAATCCGGCACGCGATGGATTTGAATCCACGGAACGGGCCGGCCACTTGCGGCGCTATCCCGCACCAGGGCCAGGCGTGGATCATCCTTGAGCACCTGGTTGTGGCAATTCATACAGGTCGAGCTGGCCGGGATATTTGAAAGCCACGATTTCTCAACCGCGTTGTGACAGTAGCGGCAATCGATGCCAAGCTGCCCGGCATGGGTTGCGTGCGAAAAGGCTACGGGCTGGATCGGCTGATAACCCACCCGCGCGTATTTCGGCGTCAGGTAGTACCATGCCGCGGCCACCACCAAGCCGCCGGCCAACACGTTGCCGGCTATCATTTTGACCGGCAGAGTATTGGTCCATTTGGGGAAAATCGCTGACATCGCGCGGTCCCTTAGTGCCCCCAAGCCGCGCTGGCGAGGTTCTGGAAGATGCGGTTCATCGGTTCACATCGTCAAAGAGCCAATAATTGTTTGTGCATTTGTACTAAACGTCAATTGTTTTAATTATAGCAATTTTCGACAACCCACGCCGCGGACCGCCCAAAACACACCCTCAGAAGAAAAATTGGTGCCAGCCAAAATAACTAGACCTTCCTTGGGCGCTGCGCAAGGGGTCAACGAAAGATTTCGGTCTGGTTAATAATTCGGATAAGCGGGTGCTTATCAGCACCCTCCAGTCGTCGGCGCGTCCATTCGCGCCCTTCTTCTAAAACTTCCATCTCAATCTCGCGCAGGGAGCGCGGCCGCTTTTTATCCGAGGTCACATGTCCTTTCGTTCGGTTAATGGTTGCTTTCCTCGGATGAGGAACCGCTTACGACCCTTCCATTATGGTGGTAGTGTCAAGATGCGCTCAGACTTTATCCAATCTCGACCGTGAAGTCGCGGCCCTCCCACCGATCGGTCCAGCGCAATGTAAAAACGATCCGACTTCCGGGCCCCAATTCGTTGGCGGGCAGGTCAGCAATCCAACAATCCAGCCCGCTGTCGGCCGCTTCGGTGTCCTGAACGGTTTTCCATCCATCCAGGCTCCAGTGGACCGTGACGGGGGCCTCTGTGATGATGCGCAGTCGTTTCCCAGCCGCAATGCGCGGCGGCCGGTGCGCTAAAGTCCACATTTCTATCGCGCTTGCCGTGCGCCGCCGCGCATAACGTTCACACGCCGGCGAAATGCAGTCGAAACTCACTCCCTCCTTGCGGCTGCGAACCAAGGAAATGTACTCGCCGTGGGCCCAGCAAAGAGGCATAGCCGCGCCGGTCGGGCAACCGCTCCGCAGGCTGCATTGGGGCAAATCTTCGGCATCCCAGACCTGCTCCGGAAGCATGCCGCCGTCATTTGCGAAATTCTCGATGGCACGAATGAAGGCCAGCGGGTCATGGCCGGCAGCCAACTCGTAATGGGCGCGCTCGCCAGTGAGCAAGGGCCAACAACGCCCAACGCCGATACCATCAAAGGCGCTTCCGTCGTCTTTTTGGCCGTAGCCATCGTGATTGTAGCGCCGCCAGCAGGGACCCTGGGGCAAATCACACTTCAGCACGTGGTCCGCGACCGAAATCGAATCAACCACCACCGGGTCGAGCGGCGCACGAATGCCCAAACGCACCAGCTCGAGGAAATCGGCGCTGACAATGTTGCGGGCGGGATGAACACCGCCGCCGTTGGCAATTTGTATGAGCGCTGTATTCGGGTCCGAGACCTGGTCAGGTTGATCCGGGTCAGCGGGATTGATTCGAATATAATGTCTCGGTTTGCCTGGAAGCAGTTCGCCGCAATCGGTGGTTGTCCATCCTTCCAGATGTGCGGAGAGCCAGTCCGCGTAATCAAGGATGAACGCAGCCGCATCTTTTCCCGCGCGCTCCTGCGCAAACTCGGAGGCGCAGACCAGGGCGGCGATGACCCAGGCCAGGGTGGACGGGGAATAGCCGGAGTTCTCCTCCCAGCGTTCCTGGCCGGTGACGGGGCCTTTGAGGATGAGGTATCGGGCAGCGCGAAAAACTAGGGTCCATGGATCGAACAAACCGAGGGCGTTGGCCTGGCGCAGCCGCCAGGCCAAAAGAATCGGGGCCGCCACCTCGTCGAGTTGTTTCCCTTGCCAATAGGCCTTCCCGTCGATCCAGCTATTCTGGGGCACCGCCCCGTCAGCCGCCTGGATGGCCGCCAGCCAGATGAGCGAGCGCAGCGGCGTAGCGGTCTGCCCCGCAGCCAGCAGCGCCGTAGCGCTTTTAACCAGATCACGTGTCCAGACCAGATGATAGCCACCGAGGTCCGTATCGCTCTTGGTCTCGCCCCAGGGTATGCTCATCGAGGCCACGAGGGCGCCTGGGAAAATTTTGTCTTCATGTGCCAGAAGGATGAGCCGGCTCAGGCGGAAGAGGTGGCCCTCATCGCCGGTCTGTTCGCGCAGGTCGGAATGGGAATTGACCGAGGTGCGTTGCCATTGTTTGATAAAGTGTTCGCGGTGCTGGTCGAAAGGGATGGCCAACGATTGGAGCAATTTGGTGGAAGCGCTTTGGGAACTGCGTCCGAATGCGGCCCCGATGACGAATTGGTTGTCATGCGACAGGGCGATTTCGGCAGTCAGCGCGATGTTGCCATCCTCCGCCTTTTGAAACGTCCAATCCATTTTGAAATTATCCATCAAATCCTGCCAGCCGTCGCTCGAACCAACATAACCAACGGAGCGGCGGGTGAAGTCGGGCAAGGCGCCAAAGACCATGTGCAATTCCTCACGCTGCACATGAAAGACGGGGCGGCAATCGATATCGAACCACCAGGCGGAGTTATGCTGGCCGAGCCCCTTCATGTGCGGCGCCAGCAACGCGTATATCTTGAGCTTGCCTCGTAACGACTCGTCGAGAATTTCCAGCCGCGTGCGCATGAGAAACACCGATGAATGGGGATCGGCGAGGATTTCTTTAATCAATCGATACCGGTGGTTCGGCTCGGAATTGGTGATCAGGTAATAGAGTGTGCTTTGCTCGGGGTATTGGATTTGGTGGTCGAGATCGCGGCGTTCCTCATGGCAAAAGGTCTCCCCGTCAGTAATCAGGAACTGGAGGTCGCGGGTATTGGGGCAATCGACATTCGGATAATAGATTTCATTGACGATGCCGTGGCTCAGGGTGAACCACACCCGGCAGCTTGTGTGATAGGCGGTGCCGATGCCTTCCTTATTGCTGCGGGTCCAACGCGGTTCGATGCCAGGCGCCCCGAAAGCGGTGCTGTCGCTTTGTGATTCCATTGCGTGCAAAATAGCCCATGTACCATGCGGTGCAATACGGGTGAATGACAGGGCCGTTGGATATTGCCCGAACCTACCTTGTCCTCACCCTGTAAAAACGCATGGATGTTCCTGGCGAAAGCGGGTCGGTAATGATGACTTGGTGGATGGTGGACAGGGGGTCCAGGACCGCCAGCAATTGCCAGGCGCCGCCCGAGACGGTGTCACTATACTCGATATACGCGCCGGCATTGGCCGGTGCGGTGAACTCTATTTGGACTGCGTTGGACGAGGTAAGAGAGATTTGCGGGAAGATGCCCGGTGTGAGCAGGTAGGCATGCGTTTGAAAAGATGCGTTCTGTCCCGAGCCCACGATTTGGCCGTTGTCGTTGATGCCGTTGGCGTCGAGCAAGGTCCAGCCCGAAGCGGCAGGAATGAGGTTGTTCAGATCGGTGATCATGCCACCCGCGTAAGTGAAGGCACGCCCAGGTTTCTCATAGGCACTCACGGTCCCTACGATTTGGCCGTAGGTATTAATCGCCGCAGGCACGACATTGGTCTGCGCGCCGCCGAAGTCCCCCAGATCGGTCAGCGAACCGGCACGGTAGAGGAAGCCCCGTGTGACCGTCGGCCCACCGGTGCTGACTGCCCCGGCATAGCCCACGACCTGGCCGGCGTCGTTAATGGCGAGCGCCTGGATAGCCGGATAACTGCCGAGGTCGCCGAGCGCAGTCATCATGCCGTTGCTGTAAATAAATGCCGTGTCGGACAAAGAGCTGTTGTTGAGCCAGGAGTCGCCCGCGACCTGACCCAGATTGTTGATGGCGTAGGCGAAGCTGGCCGTCCCCCCCCAGTGTGCCCAGATCGGTCAGGCTCCCGTTTTCATATAAAAATGCGCGCTGCGTTCCAGGGCCAAGAGTCCAGCCAACCACCTGGCTGCTATCGTTGATGGCGTGGGCCTTGGACTGTTGCGAGCCCGGCAGAACTCCCAGGTCGCTCATCTGCCCCTGGCTGAACAGAAAAGCGTGCAGCACACCGTTGGTGGTTGAGGACTGCCCCACAATTTCACCCTTGTTGTTGATGCCATAGGCCGCGCTGCTGCTGGTCGTTCCTTGCCCGGTATTGTAAGTTCCGAGAACGCTCAGGTCCGTCATGATACCGTTGCTGTAAACAAAAGCGTGAGCCAGGACCGCATTGTTGTTCGCGAGATCGGCGCGTCCAACGATCTGGCCCAGGTTGTTAATGGCGTTAGCAGAGCTTTGGGCTCCGCCCAAGGTGCCCAGATCGGAAATTGAATACAGGGGGGTCGCCGCCCGCGCACCCACGAGGCAGGCCATCGCGCCCAGTGCCACAACCGAGCCGGCGCGCGCAAGGTTTCCCGGGTTGCTCATGTCGCTATTCAAACACAAGATATTCGCCTGGCAAATTGCATTTGAGAATTGGCGCGCAGCGATGTGCGGGCCACCGGCCCCCTTCATGCCTCCCAGACCCTTTTCGACCTGATAGCGGTCTTACTCGCGTCCCTCGGCTGGGGTGCCGTTTCGAGCGATCCGCTGAATACTGGTAACCAGCAAAGAGGATAGAAAATGCTGAGTTCCATCTGGCTCCTCGATAGTGATTTGCGGAACGTCGCTGGCAGCCGCAAGCACATAATCAGGGTGATCAATTCGGTAGTCCCGCCCATCGGCCATCCGCATGATAAACGGCTGAAACGGACTGGCGTGCAGTAGTTCCCTGATTCGCGCCTTCATGCAACTAAACTCTAATCAATTCCCACAATGCTGTCCATTGGCGCTTTTGCCAAACCCCGAGCCAGTCACGCTGAGAACGCCAAAGAAGCGAAACCGGCGAAACCCCTTGAGATTTGAGTTGAGGTACTCATAACCTTTTCGGAAATGAAAGCCACTGATGGACGAAGAGCGAGGGTATGAGCCAGCCACAGAAGAAAGGAAAAGCACATGCTAAAAGACTGGCGCAAAATCCATTCGAAAACTCAAAAACGTGCCAGGGTTCGACGAGCACGAAAAGCTGCTCTGCGCCCGCAGTCTAACCGCCACACCCGGGGAACGCTGGCATATGAACGAGACCTTTCTCCGCTCCCTCGGCTTATGGGGACGCCCCAGTCTGAAAAAATTCGGTCCACCTCGTCGGGAGATCCGCCGCGGTTCATCGGATTTGAGTTCGCGGTGGCAAAGGACTTCGACGCCCTGAGCCGCCGAGCGGCGCAGATCATCATCCGCGCCCTGAAGGAACGGCCCAGTCTGTTGCTGTGCGCTTCGGCTGGCGGCACACCCACCGGCGCGTATCAGCTCTTGGCGACCCGGCGCACGAGGCACCCGGAGCTGTTTCGTCAGATGCGCGTGCTCCAAATCGACGAATGGGGCGGCCTCCCAGCCGGCTGTGCCGCCAGTTGTGAAGCGGACCTCAAGGAGAAACTGCTGAAACCGCTGGGCATCGATGCAGGGCGGTATTCCGTATTTAAAACCGACGCGTCTGACCCCCAGGCGGAGTGCCTGCGGATGCAGCGCTGGCTGGGCGCGCACGGACCGATTGACATTTGCATTCTGGGCCTGGGAATCAACGGGCATGTGGCTATGAACGAACCGGCGGCTGATTTGGTTCCGCAGGCGCATGTGGCGAAACTGTCGAAAAGTTCGCTGGCTCACGCCATGCTCAAGGGTCTCAAACAGAAACCAAGGTATGGCCTCACCATTGGGATGGGGGACATTTTGCGCTCGCAAAGGATTCTGCTGCTGGTCAGCGGAGCAAAGAAACGCGAGGCTATGAAACGCCTGCTGCGGCCGCGGGTGAGCACGAGGTTTCCAGCTTCCTTTCTGTGGCTGCGCGGAAATACTACGGTCCTGTGCGATCGGCAGGCGATGGGAACTGAAGAATCCTATGTATAATCAAGTCAAAGTCGGCTTAATGGGATCGGGCTTCGTTGCAGCCATCCACACTGAGGCCCTCAAGCGCTGCCCTGACGCGGAGATTATGGCCGTGGCTTCGCCCACTGCCGCCAAAGCACAGGCCTTCGCCAAGAGCCAGGGTATTCCCCATTTTTTTACTGATT
Source organism: Verrucomicrobiia bacterium (assembly GCA_035946615.1). NCBI lineage: Bacteria > Pseudomonadati > Verrucomicrobiota > Verrucomicrobiia > Verrucomicrobiia bacterium. The sequence goes on along the minus strand of DASYZB010000134.1, from coordinate 8,121 downwards.
ATCGCAAGCTATTGGAAATGGAGGAACTGGACCTGGTGGTCATCGGCATTCCAAACGACCTTCATTGTCAGGCCGTGGCCGATGCTGCCGCAGCCGGCAAGCATATTATTCTGGAGAAACCGATGTGCCTGAATCTGGCTGAAGCCGACCGCATGCTCGAGGCGTGCCGCAAGGCCGGCGTTAAATTCATGTACGCCGAGGAGCTGTGTTTCGCTCCCAAGTACGTTCGCATGAAACAACTGCTGGACAGCGGCGCTCTGGGCCAGCCTGTTCTCATCAAGCAATCCGAGAAGCATGATGGCCCGCATGCGCCACATTTCTGGGACGTGAACCGCGCCGGCGGCGGTGTGACGATGGACATGGGCTGCCACGCCATCGAGTTCTTCCGATGGATGCTGGGCCGGCCACCGATAAAATCGGTTTATGCGCAAATGGGCACACACGTACACAACCAAAAAACCCAGGGAGATGATAACGCCATTCTCATCCTGGAATTCGCCAACGGCGTCACCGCGATGGCGGAAGAGAGTTGGACCAAGCTTGGCGGGATGGATGATCGCGCTGAGGTCCACGGCTCCAAAGGAGTCGCCTATGCGGATTTGCTGCACGGCAACGCCATCGAAACTTACAGCGCCTCCGGCTACGATTACGCCGTTGAAAAGGCCGGCTCGACCGTTGGTTGGTCGTTCACGATTTACGAGGAAATCTGGAATTATGGTTTTGTGCACGAGATGGCCCATTTCGTCGATTGCGTGAAGAATGACAAGACGCCGCTGGTTACCGGGGGCGATGCGCGCGCGGTAATGGAAGTACTCTTCGCCGCCTATGAGTCCGCCGGCACGGGGCGCAAAGTGGCGCTCCCTTTCCGGACCCAGGCCGCTAAGCCCTTCGATTTGTGGAGAAAATCATAACCCCTCCAAAAGACCGGCACGTGAATTCCTCGGAGGGCTGGGTTCCACCAGGCCCTGATTAATGGGGGCTCGCGGGAGTTCGCTCCTCCGGCTTTGCCGGTCGCCACAGAAAATAAATGGGAACTCCAATTAAGACGATAGCCAACCCAGGCAAGGATGTGGCGGTCTTGTAAAAGAGCAGCACCACGAGAATGGCGCTGGCAGCCGCAAGGTACAGGCCCGGAATGATCGGATACCCAAAGGCGCGATAGGGCCGCTCCGCTTCGGGCCGTTTGCGACGGAGCACGAACAGCCCGGCGATGGTGAGCACATAAAAGATCAGGACGGCAAAGATGACATAATCAAGCAACACGCTATACAGATTGCCGTATTGAGGGTGGCCTGCGGTGTCCAGCAGCAGGGCCCCGCCAAAACCCCGAAGGCGGGTGCGCGGCAGCGCCAAGAGACAGGCCCAAAGGCATTGCAGGGCCAGGCCGGCGGCCGGCACGCTGCGCGCATTGAGCCGTCCCGTCTGTTTGAAAAAAAGCCCGTCCCGAGCCATGGCGTAATAAACACGGGCGCCGGAGAGGATGAGCCCGTTATTGCAGCCGAAGGTCGAAATCATGATGGCGACAGCCATCATCGCCGGCCCGGCCCCATGGAAGACTGTGGCCATGGCGGCGGTGGCCACCCGATCATCAGGGGCGCTCTGGATTGCTTCGAGAGGCAGCACAAAGAGATAGGCCAGGTTCGCCAGCAGATACAGGGCCGTCACCATGCCGGTGCCCAGTGCAAGGGACAGCGGCAGGTTGCGCCTGGGGTTTCTGACTTCACCCGCAGTAAAGGTCACATTATTCCATGCATCGGAAGAAAAGAGCGAGCCCACCTGTGCCACGCAGAACGCAACGAACAAGCCGAAAGCGCCACCGGCTGCCGAAATGGCGGGCAGCACTGCTAAATCGGGTTTGATAGTCGTAACGGGGCGGGGCGTCCACCAGTTCGTGAAGTTCGCACTAAGGACCTCTGAGTTCCGCCCGATAAAGAACCCAATCAGTATCAGCGCGACGAGTGAGAGCGCCTTGGCCGACGTGAAGATATTCTGGATCATCTTTCCGAGTCGGAGCCCGCGCATATTGATGGCGGTGAGGGCGATAATAATAAGAACGGCAACCAACTGCTGAGTCGATAGGCTAAGGGCATAGCTGGCGGACAGGTTGATGGGTGGGATGATCCAAGCGGTGGGCGAAATTCCGGGCGCCAGCGCACCCAGGAACCGGGAGAAGGCGACGGCCACAGCAGCGATGGTGCCGGTCTGAATGACTAGGAACAGGGTCCAGCCGTAAAGAAACCCCCAAAGCGGGCTGTAGGCCTCGCGCAAGTAGATGTACTGGCCGCCGGCCCGGGGCATCATCGCCGCCAACTCTCCATAACTGAGCGCCGCGCTCATCGTCAGCGCGCCGGTAACCACCCACGCCAGCAAGAGCCAGCCGCTGGCGCCCAAGTCGCGTGAAATATCAGCCGAGACAATGAACACCCCCGAGCCGATCATCGAGCCCGCTACGAGCATCGTGGCATCCATCAGGCCCAGGCCCTGAATGAAGCCTGTCTCGGTCGAGGAGGTTTGATTGAAGCTCTTCAAGCTCATCGATTCCCGGGCAGCGTTGGGGACGCCAAATTTCCAATCCGGCTGCGGCGCGCGCCATAGAAGAAATAAATTAGCAGGCCCCCTGCCATCCAAAGGAAAAAGCGCAGCCAGGTTATTTTGGGCAGTTCGGCCATTAAATAGGCGCAAGAAGCGATGGCTCCCAGCGGCACCCAGGGAACCAGCGGCGTCCGAAAAGGACGCCGGCGGCCCGGTTCGCGCCAACGCAGTATGATGATCCCTGCGGCAACCAGCGCGAAAGCGAACAGAGTGCCGATGTTGGTCAGTTCAACCAATTCGTTAATATTCGCGATGGACGAGCAGATGGCCACGACAATCCCCGTGATGAGAGTGGTGACATGTGGCGTGCGAAAGCGGGGATGCACGCGGGCCGCCCAGGGCGGCAACAGCCCATCACGTGCCATAGAGAAAAATATGCGCGGTTGGCCGGCTTGGTAAGGCACAAGCGCAGAAGTGGTGGCAACCACAGCCCCGAGCGCGATGAGGCTGGCCGTCCAATTCATGCCGAGTGACGAGAATGCGTACGCGAGGGGTTCGGCATTACCCAGCGTGCTCCATTTGGACATCCCCGTCAGCACGATGGCCACCGCGACGTACAGAATGGTGCAAATGACCAGGCTCGAAAGGATGCCGATGGGCATATCGCGTTGGGGATTGCCCGTCTCCTCCGCTGCAGTCGAGACGGCATCAAAACCGATATAAGCGAAAAAGATGATAGCTGCGGCGCTGGAGATGCCCTTTAGTCCGTTCGGGGCGAATGGGGTCCAGTTTTCAGGCCGGATGTACATCGTGCCGAGGATCAGGAAAAAACCGATAATGACCAGCTTGAGGACGACAAGGCCGGTGTTGAACCCCGCAGTCTCGCGGATGCCGATCAGGACGATCCAGGTCACCAGAGCCACGATGCCGAATGCCGGGAGGTTGAAAACCAGGGGCAAACCAAAAATGCGTGGGGCCAGTTTCAGCGCCGCGGCGTCGTGGAGCACCCCGGGATCGAGCTTAGCCAAATCCAGATGAGCGGCTTGGGCGCTGGCCACTTGCGCGGCAGCCTGAAAGGCCGACCGGAAATCAGTTCCCAACCAAGCGGGCACGTGCAGATGAAACGCCCCCAGAAAGGTCTGAAAGTAGGCTGACCACGAAACGGCGACGGCGGCGTTGCTGATTGCATATTCAAGGATCAAGTCCCACCCGATCATCCACGCAACCAATTCTCCTAGCGTGGCGTAAGCGTAAGTGTAGGCTGACCCGGAGACTGGAACCATGGCCGCAAACTCGGAATAGCAAAGCGCAGCGAACCCACAGGCCACCGCAACAATGATGAAGGACACAACAAGTGCCGGCCCCGCGCCAATGTGTTCACCACCTCCGGCTGCCGCGGTGCCGATTGTCGAAAAAATGCCAGCCCCAACGATGGCCCCGACACCGAGCATAGTGAGTTGAACCGGGCCAAGCGCTCGACGGAGCTGGTGCTGCGGCTCGGCGGTCTCGGCGACGAGTTTGTCGAGGGATTTGCGGCGAAAACAGTGGCTTAGCTGCATGATGAGCGCGGCCTATTCAGCAGTCTATAACATGAATCACATCTTTAATCCGCCGATGTTTCTCCCTCTCCCCTTCCGAAGGGGAGAGGGGTCCCTCTTGTGTGGTCCATCCCCAGTCCAAACCCGACCGCCCCCGGCCTCAATCGCGAATTTTGAGACCAGAAAGGGCGGGGCCGAACAGTATGGCGGCCGGGCAAACCAAAAGGTGGCGCCGTCCGTACGCTTGTGGCCGACGCCGAGGGCGGCGTCGGTTGCGCCCGTGGCGGGTGCGCTCCCCATTTCAACTGCATCGTCACGGCTAAGAGTGGCTGGCATGGCCAAAGCAGATTTCACAACCCGCCCAAGCGCAAGGAAAAAGACAAGGCGCCAAACCGGGGATGCGCAGAATTCGCATCACCGCCGCTAAAACTATTTGTCTTCGTTCATGCCGCGCCACTAGATTGAGGGTCTGATGCATTGGCTGCAATCGGTGGACGTGAGTCTGTTTCGTTTTGTCAATCAGGGGCTAGGCAACTCCGTGTTTGACATCGTTATGCCTTTCATCACCGGCAACAGCGTCTCCTTTCCACTGTTTCGAGCCGGTTTGGTGATAGCTGCCATTTTACTGGTCTGGAAAGGGGGCTTGCGTGGGACCATTTGCCTGTTGGTGGGCCTTTTGGCTTTGGCCCTGGGTGATGGCGCCATTTCCAACCTGATCAAGCACGCCGTGGCACGTGAGCGGCCTTTTCTGGCTCTGACGGGGGTGCATTGTCTGATAGGCAAAAGCGGGTCCGGCAGCATGCCCTCGGCGCACGCCACCAATTGGTTCGCCGCGACCATGGTGGGGCTGATCTATTATCGCCGGAGCCTCTGGTTCATGTTGCCTGCGGCCTTTCTGGTAGGCTTTTCGCGCGTGTACAATGGTGTGCATTACCCCAGCGACGTATTGGCTGGGGCAATGCTGGGCGCCGGCACTGCCGCTGCAACCGCCTGGCTCTTGGACAGCCTGTGGGTTTGGGCTGGTCAAAAATGGTTTCCGCTCTGGTGGGAGCGCGTCCCTTCTCTCCTGGCGCCACCCCGCGGGGGCGAGCTTGCGACCGAGGATTTTATGCCCGCACCAAGGCCTGCTGTGCGCGGGATTGCTCCAGCCGGATTTAAGGCCCCGCACGTAAGCCTGGATGCCCATTGGACCCGCCTGGGCTATCTGTTTATCGCCCTGGTGTTACTGGCACGGCTGGCCTATATCGCAAGCGGCGCCATCCAACTGGCCGAGGATGAAGCCTATCAATGGCTGTGGTCCAAGCATCTGGCGCTTTCCTACTTCAGCAAACCCCCGTTGATAGCCTATACTCAATTCCTTGGGACCCGCTTGTTCGGCGATACCGCCTTCGGCGTCCGCTTTTTCTCACCGGTTATTGCCGCGATAATCAGTGTGTTGCTGCTCCGCTTTTTCAACCGACACGTCAATGCCCGCGCTGGATTCTTTCTAATCCTGATTCTGAGTGCCACACCCCTGCTGGCGGCAGGCTCGCTGTTGATGACGATCGATCCGTTGTCCGTCCTGTTCTGGACAGCCGCCATGCTGGCTGGTTGGCGGGCTGTGCAGGAGAGAGGCGCTGCACGCGACTGGTTTTGGGCCGGCCTCTGGATGGGCCTGGGATTCCTCAGCAAATATACCGCGCTGTTCCAGATTGCTTCCTGGGCCCTCTTTTTTGCGCTATGGCCGCCGGCGCGCAAACATCTGCGCCGCCCCGGCCCGTATGTGGCGCTGCTTGTGAATCTCGTTTGCGCGTTGCCGGTGCTCATCTGGAACGCCCAACACCGGTGGATAACCGTCGCGCATGTCGCCGATGATGCGGGCGTGGGGCACCCCAGAGAGTTGACCTTAAGATTCCTGTTCGACTTCCTGGGCAGTGAAGCCGCCTTGCTCAATCCGGTATTCTTCGTGGCGATGGTTTGGGCATCCATCGTTTTCTGGCGGCGCAACCGCCATGATGCCCGGCTGCTCTATTTCTTCAGCATGGGTGCCCCGGTTTTCTTTGCTTACCTGCTGCTCTCATTTTTCTCACGTGTCCTGCCCAACTGGATCGCTCCTGCGGTGGTCCCTTGGTTCTGCCTGCTGGTCATCTACTGGGACACGCGCTGGCGGCTGGGCGGCTCGGCGCTGACCCCTCGACTGTTTAAAGGAGCCCTGGGTCTCGGCCTGGGACTTGGGTTCAGCATGGTCATCCTCGGCTCGCAAACCGACCTTTTGCAAAAGCTAACCGGGCGCTATTTGCCCGTGAACCGCGACCCGTTGCACCGGGTGCGTGAATGGAATACCACCGCCCGAGTCGTTGGCCAGGCCCGCGAACAGTTGCTCGCCGAAGGCAAGCCGGTCTTCATCGTGGCGGACCATTATGGGATGACGGGTGAGATTTCCTTTTACCTGCCGGAGGCCAAGGCGGAAGTTCAGGAGGAACCCCTGGTCTATTGCCGCAGCAGCGCAACTCCTGAGAACCAGTTTTACTTTTGGCCCGGTTACAACGCAAGAAAAGGACAAAATGCCATTTACGTGCGGGAATTGAACCGGGAGAATCCCCAACCCTGGCCGCCACCGGCCAGGCTCCTGGCCGAATTTGAATCCGTCACGCCGCTCGGCATCTCTAATGTGCTTTATCACGGGCAATTCCTCCTTCGCCCCCTACAGCTCTTTGCCTGTCGCGGGCTGCGATGACTTTGCGGCTGCCGGACCCCTCGATGTTTATCGAGGAGTCCCTGACATGAACTACATCTTATCGATGCTTCTCCCTCTCCCCTTCCGACTCGCCGCGCTGTCGTGCCGTCGCAGCGGCAAGGGACAGGGCCGGAGAGAGGTGCCCCTCTATGCGCAGTGCCTTCTCCCTCTCCCCTTCAGAAGGGGAGAGGGCCGGAGAGAGGGGTCCCTCTTATGAGTCCATCCCACGGTCCTCCCAGTAAGACATTTCCTGTCAGTGATTACGATCTCGACGCAACGCTCGACTCAGGCCAGGCCTTTCGATGGCGGCCTCAAGAGGGTGGCTGGGTGGGGGTAATCGCTTCCCACTGGGTCCGGCTGGAATCAAACGCCATGGGAATCCGCGCGCAAATCGCCGAGCCGGTAACGGATTGGAATTGGCTCATTGAATATCTGCAGCTCGAGCTGGACATCCAGGCGGTGTTGCAGAGCTTTCCCGAAGATGAACCGATGCGCGCGGCTGCGGCGGCTTGTCGTGGTTTGCGTTTGTTGCGCCAGGACCCTTGGGAATCCCTTGCTTCTTTTATTCTGTCTTCCACGAAACAAATTGTCCAAATCCGCCAGATTGTGTCGTTGCTCTGCGAGCGGTTCGGCCAGCCCATTCTCGCGCCTGCAGGGCACGCCCCGGCTTACGCCTTCCCCTCCCCTGCACGGCTGGCGGAGGCTGGAGAGGAAGAACTGCGCGCCTGCAAAATGGGCTTCCGAGCGCCCTACCTGCTTGCCACTGCGCGCCAAATTGCTCAGGGCCATTGCGATTTGGCAAACGTGGCGCAACTCCCGGTCGAGAGCGCTCGCGCCGTTTTGATGGAACTGCCTGGCGTGGGACGTAAAATTGCCGATTGCGTTTTGTTGTTCGCCTATGGCTTCCAACCCGCCTTTCCTGTCGATGTATGGGTCACGAAAGCCCTGCACCGGCTTTACTTTCCCAGGCGCCGTGTCAAACTCCAGCGGCTGCATCAGTTTGCCGCCCGCCATTTTGGACCCAATGCCGGTTATGCGCAGCAATACCTGTTTCATTACGCCCGGACCAAACTCCGGGTTTAATAACGTAAGTTCTCCCCAATTACCAAATCGCCGCAAAGATATGCCAACAGCGCAGAATGATGACTTGGCTGTCCCGGAGGGACATCCGACAATAGCCCAACGCTTCAGCGTTGGGGATGGGACCCTGCAACCCTTAGTCCCGGAGGGACGGCTCAACTTGTACCCTTGCGTTCTCCATTCAGCCGTCCCTCCGGGACTCACGCCCTCAAACGCCTCCCCAACGCTGAAGCGTTGGGCTATTCTCAATCATCC
>DASYZB010000133.1 GCA_035946615.1 Verrucomicrobiia bacterium | reverse complement strand
CCGGCACGACGGCAGAGGGCATCAACCAGCACTTGGCCGCCATGGGCAGTGGCCTGGTCGGAGTTGGTCAGTTGGAGGTGGAGTTTGGTTTTTCGCTTGGTGAATGCGGGCATGGCTATACATCACCATAATGGTGATGTTATGTCAACAGATTTTTCACCTACCTGTGCATTTTTCCTCACCTGGCTAAGGATCGGGGTGTTTTCGTCAATAAAGCTGGCCGTTTTGGCCCCTGGCCGTTACTCTCCGGCCCAGTTCCAGCGATGAGCAAATCCCGTTCGCCTTTTCGGCACATCCTGGTCGTCGATGATGAGCCCCTGGTTTGCGACGCCCTCAGGATGATGCTCGCCTTCGACGGCCACACCGTCGAAACGGCTGGCAACGGAGAAGAGGCCCTTAGACAATTTGAGCGGGGAACATTCGATGTTGTGTTCACGGATTTCGAGATGCCGCTGATGAAAGGAGACAAACTGGCGGCTGCGATCAAGGCGCGCCGGCCAGAGCAACCCGTTGTCATGGTCACCGCCTATGCAGAAATGCTGAGGGCCTCAGGCAATCCCCTCTCAGGAGTCGATTTGGTCATCGGTAAACCTTTTCTACTGGAGAACCTTCGCGCCGCCATCGCCAAGGTGAGCCCTGCTCCGGCGGGCAAACCCAAAACCAACCCGCCCGATTCCCGCCGGCCTTGCGATTAATTCGCCCGTACTTTGCCGGTCACAGTTTAGGTATTTTTCTGGCTTGTTGACGAATTTGTTACAGGAGATACTTTTTAATCATTAATGAGCCCGGATTTGCTTATGGCTGATTCTGAGATGTTTTCCACCGCCGACCCTGTGATTGCCAACTCCGCAGCAACCGGCGGGCGCGCGCGCGCGGTTTTTCAGACGATTGGCCAGACCTTTCTCATACTCTTGTTGGCGACGGGCAGTTATTTCCTGGTCAGCCATTTTCTGGTCGAATCGGTCACCGTCGTCGGTGTTAGCATGGTGCCCACCCTGCACAATTCGGAGCACTACCTTCTGAATCGCTGGGTTTATTATGTCCGCGCGCCCAAACCGGAGGATGTGATCGTCCTGCGCGACCCAGCCGACCACGGTCTGTCAGTCAAACGCATCATTGCTGTGGGAGGAGATTCCATCGCGCTTAAGGATGGGCGGGTTTATATCAATGGACGCCTTCTGAGCGAGCCCTATCTTCCTCCTGGAATACGCACGTTCGCTTCTGCCTCGATTGATGGCGTGTACAAATGCCCCAAAGATGCATTTTTTGTATTGGGGGACAACCGGAACAACTCCGTCGATAGCCGTGCCTATGGGCCTGTCCCCAGGGGGAACGTGCTGGGCCTGATCATCCGCTAACCTCATTTTTGCATTGATCCCAGGCGCCAAGCCGATAGACTACACATGTCACCTGGGCTATTTGCCGGAGCGCGTGGTAAATTACCGCGAGTGGGGGCAATGGGTAGTTCAACTGACCGTCACCGAGCCTATGCGAATACTGCTGCAGCAAAAAGATACCGGTCTTTACTTCAAAGACATCGATGCCTGGGTGCGCAGCGGTTCGGACGCGATGGATTTCGTCAGCTCCACTGCTGCCATTGATTTTTGCGTTTTGAACAAACTGAACGGGGTGCAATTGGTTCTCAAATTTGACGAGCAGAAATACGATATCGTGATGCCGGTCTTGCCGATGAAGGATCAACCCGCCCATCAATCCGGCGGGCGCGCCTGATTCCTTCCCAGCTTTCTGTCCGATGGCGTTGACCTTTGTTTCAGCAACGCTTCTTCTTGCGCTGCCCTCCGCGCGCATTATGCTGTCAATCATGATCGCCGCAACCGTTGACGCAACCCTCGATGTACCCGTTCGCCAAACAATCGCCCGTTTGGGCGCGCGTGTGCTGGCGGGAGGTGAAATCTCCCGCGAGGAAGCCCTCCGGCTTTTTCATCTGGAAGAGCGGGCGGACATCTTCGACCTGCTGTCCTGGGCCAACCGGATCCGCGAACACTTTAAGGGAAATAAAATCCATCTCTGTTCGATTGTTAATATCAAGGCCGGGAGTTGCTCGGAGAATTGCAGCTTTTGCGCGCAATCCGCTGCCTACCAAACCGACGCTCCACGTTACGGCCTTGTGGATTTGCCACCGATACAAATGGCCGCTGCGGAGGCCCAGGGCAATGGAGTCACCGCCCTGGGGCTCGTGGCGGCCTGGCGCGGCCTTCAAGAGGGACCAGTGCTGGACCAAATCTGCAGCCAGTTAGAAGAACTCAAACAGAGCGGGCAGGCGCGCCCGGACGCTTCGCTTGGAATTATTAAAAGCCAAAAAGTGGCGGACCGCCTCAAGCAGGCCGGCCTGAAATGCTATAATCATAATCTCGAGAGTTCGCGCCGGTTTTTTCCGCAGGTTTGCATCACCCATACTTACGAAGAGCGCCTCGAAACCATCCGGCATTTGAAGCAAGCCGGCATTAAAATCTGCTCGGGCGGAATTCTTGGCATGGGCGAGACGCGGGAAGACCGGTGCGAATTGGCCTTCGCCCTCAAGGAACTGGGCGCACACGTCGTGCCCATAAATATTCTCAACCCTATTCCTGGAACCCCGTTTGAGCACAATGAGCCGTTGGCCCCGCTTGAAATTTTGAAATCAATCGCTTGTTTCCGCTTTATCCTGCCCAAAAAGGAGATCAAAGTGGCCGGCGGGCGCACAGTGAACCTGCGAGACCTGCAGAGCTTGATATTCATGGCCGGCGCCAGCGCCCTGATGGTGGGCAACTATCTCACCACGCTCAATCAACCCGTCGAGAAAGACCTCCAGATGCTCAAGGACCTTGGCCTCGATCCCGCTTGGGATAAACACGACTTTGCCGACCAGGAGCAATAGTGAGTAAATTAGGGCTGTGTCAAACCGGCAACAACCCGGCCCCGAGCCTTTGCCCGGTCTGCGGGAACTCCGGCGGTTGGGCAAGAACATCAACGGCTACTTTGGCGAGACCATCGACATTGCAGCCGTCCTGACCGATTGCGCCGCAGCCGCCCGCGCCCATGGATGGTCGGCTGAAGAGCTCCCCGCCGGCTCCCAATTGTCTCTGCTGACCTTGACGCGGCCGGCTGTCGCAAACCGAGGGTTACAGACCAGCGACTCCGCCCGCAGAATCTACATCAGCACGGGGATACATGGAGACGAACCCGCCGGCCCATTGGCCGTGCGGCAATTACTGCACGAAAACCAATGGCCCGGCGGCGCCAGCCTGTGGTTGTGCCCCTGCTTGAACCCCGGCGGATTCCTTCTCAATCGGCGCGAGAACGCCCAGGGCCTGGACCTGAATCGGCAGTACCTCAATCCGCAGGCTGCCGAGACCTTGGCCCATATCGACTGGCTGCGCCGTCAGCCCTCGTTCGATCTGTGCCTCTGCTTGCACGAGGATTGGGAATCCTCCGGCTTCTACGTTTATGAATTGAACCCGCAAAACCGCCCCTCGCTCGCCGAAACCATTGTGGCGCGCGTGGCCGGGGTCTGTCCGGTTGACCACTCGGAAACAATCGAAGGACGGCCGGCGTCAAATGGCATCATTCGCCCCAGCGTTGACCCCAGGTCTCGGCCAGACTGGCCGGAATCATTCTTCCTGCTCACCTACAAAACGCCCCTCTCCCAGACGTTGGAAGCGCCGTCAGATTTTCCTCTTTCGGCCCGTGTGGCGGCCCTGGTTACCGCTGTGAACGCCGCATTGGGTGAGTTCCTGAAGCCGTAGTCTCGGAGGGCGATTTCCGAACCGCCTAATCTGGTGAGTCATACCGTGATGGCCCCTTTGGATTCGGGATAGGTGGAGCAATCCCAGAACTGTTGGCCCACATGCTTACCGGTCTTGGCCATTCTCAGGATCATTGGTATACCGCCGCGGGCGAACTCGCACCATTTGGCCATTGAACCCGCTATTCCCAATCCCACTCCCGAAACAGGTCGGCAATGGGATATGCAAAGCCCGGCAACAGGTCCTCGCCTTCGAGCAAACCTCCGCTGCCCATTAGTTTCCGCCGGATCAGGGAGTGACAGATTTCGACCCGTTGCGCCTCGGGATCGATCACCCATGCCACCAGCGTGCCGCTTTCGAAAAAGTCCCGCCGGCGTTGATCGAGTTCAGAGCGGGTGTTATTGGGTGAAAGGACCTCGACCGCCAGGTCGGGCGCGCCGGGGAAGAAGCTCCGGGTGGAGCGCTTGAAGCCCAGTGCAGTCAGACGCGCGCGGCTGACGAAGGAGATGTCCGGCGCTCGGCAATTTCGGTTTTTCAACCAAAGACCGGTGCTGGAGTCCAGCACCGCCCCCAAGCGATTCGCGCGCACAAACGTCCGCAGAACCGTCAGCAACTCCGAACAGATGTCGCCGTGGAAGAAATCATTCTTGGGACTCATAACCAACTCGCCGTTGATCACTTCATGTACGAAACCGTCCTCCGGCAGGGCCTGCAGCTCCGCCTCGGTCCAGACTCTCGCCTGCGTTTCGGCCGCAATACTCATGGGTTTATCCTACGATGACGGCAGGGGCGTGTCGAGTCCGCAGAGGATGCAGCAGTCCTCACGAGCCAATCGAAACTTGTGAATTTTGCGCCTTCACGGCATGCTGGTGCGGTCTGATTGACGGAGCCATCTATGAGCAGAAGAATACTGGAATATTTCACAGCCGTTGACACAGACATAAAGGCCTTGGACAAGCAGGTTGACTCCTCTATCCAGCAAGGTTACGAGCCCCACGGCAGCCCTTATGTCATTCCTGGCGAAAAGCCTCAAATCTGCCAGGCGATAATCCGAGCCCAGGACCTGGATACGATGAATCTGTCTTCGGAGACGCCCCTCTGATCCTTCCAAGGATCCTTGGATCCTTTGGGTCAGAACAACTTATTTATTTTCAGGCGAGGGGTTTTCTCCCGGCGGAAAATAAGTTGTTCTGACCCATGGGCTGACGGCCCTTAACGCCAAGATCAACCGCAACTTCGAGGTCTTCAGCGCCACCGGAACTCGTTAATTATTTCGGGTGATACGCTTTACGGCACGACGCGCGGGTGGTTCGCTGGAATCTTCACCGTAAATACAGACGGTTCGGGATTCAAGAATGCTTGCAGTTAACCTAATTTCACTTCGACCCACTATTCCAATGCTGCGGCGACCAGGAGCGGGCTTTGTGCCCGTTGGTCCATCCAGCTCCGGCCCAACTCGGTGAGCGTCTTTTGCTTGAGGACCTGTTCGGCCATGGGAAAAACGATGCGCTCCTCCCGATCGAAATGCTGCCGGGAGTGCCTGACGGCTCGGAGCAGCAGTTGCTGCGCGTCTTTAAGGCGGGTGGCGTGCAAGACGCGTTGGAGGTTGCCGTCCATCTCCAGGTGCTCTTCCAGAAACGCATCTCGCTGCCCGATTTGCTCGAAACAATGTTCCAATGGCCCGAGAAAGAGATCGTCTTCCGAATCCGAGTGGGACTTCAACATCGATTCCATAACTGCCGCAATGGCTTTGACTTCGCCCAAGGTCTTGAAACCCGGCGTCGCGTCTTCGATATGGTCGAACATATTGTGAAACACCAGGTGTTCTGCAAAGAGGGCTTCGGTGATTTTCATCGTTGTTCTTTGTAATCTTCCATGCCCCCGCAAGTGCAGACGAGATTTCTGTCGCCGTATACGTTATCGATTCGCCCGACCGGCGGCCAGAACTTGGACTCTCGCAGCCAGGGCGCCGGGAAACAGGCCTGCTGGCGGGTATAGGGCCGCTCCCAGGTTTCTGCCGCCAAAACCTCTGCCGTGTGCGGCGCGTTCTTGAGCAGGTTATTCTGACGGTCCACCTGGCCCAACTCGATGGCCTGGATTTCGGCGTGAATGCTGATTAAGGCATCGCAAAAGCGGTCCAACTCTTCCTTCGACTCGCTTTCGGTTGGCTCGACCATCATGGTGCCGGGCACGGGCCAGGAAATCGTTGGCGCATGAAAGCCATAATCCATCAGCCGCTTTGCCACATCCTCGACCGTCACGTTTCGGAATTGGCGCATATCCAGGATGCACTCGTGCGCCACCAAACCGGCTGCTCCGCGATAAAGCACCGGGTAAAAACTTTGCAAACGGCGCGCGATATAGTTGGCATTGAGAATTGCATATTGGCTGGCCTCGGTCAGGCCCTTTGCTCCCATGGCGGCGATATAGGCCCAGGAGATGGGCAGGATGCTCGCGCTCCCCCACGGGGCGGAGGCGACCGCGCCAACCGGATTCTCGCCGCCCAGGTTCACAACGGAATGGCCTGGCAGAAAATCGACCAGGTGCCCCGCCACTCCAATGGGGCCCATGCCCGGCCCGCCACCGCCGTGCGGGATGCAAAAGGTCTTGTGCAGGTTGAGATGGCAAACATCAGCCCCGATATCGCCGGGACGGCACAGGCCGACTTGGGCATTGAGGTTGGCTCCATCCATGTACACCTGCCCTCCACTGGCGTGAACGATCTCACAAAGCTCCCGGATTCCTTCCTCAAAGACACCATGAGTCGATGGATAGGTGACCATGAGAGCCGCCAGAGAGGCCCGGTGCGCCTCGGCTTTGGCCTTGAGGTCGGCAAGGTCGATGTTGCCCTGGGCATCGCAAGCGACCGGCACGACCCGCAAGCCCGCCATCACGGCGCTGGCCGGGTTGGTCCCATGGGCGGAGGCAGGGATCAAGCAGACGTTGCGATGACCCTCGCCCCGGCTCTGGTGCCAGGCACGGATGACCAGCAACCCCGAATACTCACCCTGCGACCCCGCATTGGGCTGCAGCGAGATGCCTTCAAACCCGGTCACCTCAGCCAGCCACTCCTCCAATTGCTGAAACAACACCTGGTAACCTCGGGCCTGCCGCAGCGGGGAAAAAGGATGCAACCGGTTCAGTTCGGGCCATGTGACGGGGAGCATTTCGAAAGCCGCATTGAGCTTCATCGTGCAGGAACCGAGTGGAATCATCGAGGTTGTCAGAGATAAATCGCGCGCCTCCAACCGTTTCAGGTAGCGCATCATCTCGGTCTCCGAATGGTGGCGGTTGAACAATGGATGCGCCAGATAGGGGCTCGTGCGAGCCAGCTTGGCGGGATACTCGAACTCCACATCGGCAGCCAGCTCCTCCGGCGTAAAACCCGGAGCGCGATCCGCATTGAACACGCGCCATATCTCCGCTAGGTCCGTCTCGTTGGTTGTCTCATCCAGCGAGAGCCCAAACGCCCGTTCATCCAGGTTGCGGAAATTCATTTTGTGGCCTTCAGCCAGCTTGATGATGCGTTCGCTGCTTTGGTTTCCGATGTCCACGCGGACGGTGTCGAAAAAGATTGCGGGCCCGGTCTTGTAACCCAGGCGCTCGAGGCCCTTGGCCAGTATCTGCGCCAGCAATCGTGTGCGCGACGCAATCCGTTTCAATCCGACTGGCCCATGATAACAAGCGTACATGGCGGCGATGTTGGCCAGCAGTGCTTGGGCGGTGCAGATATTGCTGGTGGCCTTCTCGCGGCGGATATGCTGCTCGCGCGTCTGGAGCGCCAACCGCAGCCCGGGCCGCCCGGTTGCATCCTTGGATGCCCCGACAATGCGCCCGGGCATATGCCGTTTGAAAACTTCGCGTGTCGCGAAAAACGCCGCATGCGGCCCGCCGTATCCCAGGGGCACTCCAAAACGTTGCGCGCTGCCCAAGGCGATGTCTGCTCCAAACTCGCCGGGGGCGCGCAGCAAAGTGAGGCTTAATAGGTCTGCTGCCACGGCCACCAACGCGCCCGCCGCGTGCGCCTGCTCCACAAAACCCGCATAATCGTGCACCTCCCCGTAGGTGTCCGGGTACTGGACTAAAGCGCCAAAGACGCGCTGGTCAAATTGGAACAGGCGATGATCACCAACCAGCACTTCGATTCCCAATGCCTTAGCGCGCGTGTTAACCACATCGATCGTCTGGGGATGGCATTCTGCCGAGACAAAAAAAATGTTCCGCTCCGCCTTTAGCCCATGGCACATTGACATCGCCTCAGCGGCTGCCGTCCCCTCATCCAGCAACGAGGCATTGGCTACATCGAGCCCTGTCAAATCAATGATCATTGTTTGAAAGGCCAGAAGCCCTTCCAGGCGCCCTTGAGATATCTCGGCCTGGTAAGGGGTGTATTGGGTGTACCAGCCGGGGTTTTCCAGCAGGTTGCGCTGGATAACGGCCGGAGTGATGCAATCCGAATAACCCATTCCGATGTAGGATCGGAACACCTGGTTCTGCCCGGCAATGGCCTTTAATTCGTCCAGGACTTCGTGCTCGCTCCGCCCGGCGGGTAATTGGAGCGGCCTGTTGAGACGAATGCCCGCTGGAATTGCCTCGTCCATCATTGCCCCAAGGCTGCTGTAGCCGAGCAACTCGAGCATCTGGCAGGTTTCCTCCGCGCTGGGGCCGATATGCCGCCGCGCAAATGAATCAGGATGTGACAACCAAACATCGGGGGCCCGGGCACTGGCCCGCGCCGCGCCAGGCTCTGAGCCGTTGGTCGAAACTTTATCTGGAGCTTCCGTAACTAGCATCTGTGGAAAGTAAGGAGCGCTCGCTTCAAATCAAGCATGAACTGCCTGCATGAACGGGCCCGCATCAAAATCAATTGTCGCTGGCGCCCAATTGCGGTATTCGTTCCTCATGTGGCAAGGCAGGCGCGGTTGGTTGATGGGCCTCATTCTGGTGGCCGCTACGCTGCTCGTTTACCATCGGGCCTGGAATGGCGGCTTTGTTTGGGACGATGACGCCTATATCACCCAGAACAAGCTGCTGACCGAACCTGGAGGTTTGTGGCGGACTTGGTTCTCGCTGGAATCACCGTCACAGTACTTTCCACTCACCTACACGACTTTTTGGGTTGAGCGGCGAATTTGGGGGTTGAACCCGACCGGCTATCATCTGGTTAATATTCTTCTGCATGCGGCCAACGCGCTGCTTTTGTGGCGTTTGCTGCGGCGGCTGGATGTCCCCGGAGCATGGCTCGCCGCGGCGCTATTTGTCCTGCACCCCGTGCAGGTAGAATCCGTGGCGTGGATTACGGAACGCAAAAACGTCCTGTGCTTGTTTTTCCAATTACTGAGTCTGCTGTGTTGGCTCGAATTTATCGGGCAAGCAGCCACAAAAGTAATCTGGCCCTGGTGTGCCTTGGCGTTAGCGCTTTTTGCCCTGGCCCTCTCCAGCAAGACAACGGCCTGCACTTTACCGGCGGCAATGATGCTCATCCTGTGGTTACGGGGCAAGCCGATGGAAAGACGACAGTGGGTGAGCATCCTCCCTTTCATCGTTTTGGGGCTTGGGATGGGGCTTGTGGCGATGTGGTGGGAACGCCACCACCAGGGCACACAGGGCAAGACCTTTGATATTAGTTTCTTGGAGCGGGTATTGATTGCGAGCCGGGCGATTTGGTTTTACGCGGCCAAATTGATCTGGCCAAGTCACCTCACGTTCAGCTATCCGCGATGGACAATCAATCCTGCTGACCCGCTGGCCTATGGCTGGCTGGTGGCCTGCGCGGGGGCGGCGGGGGTGCTCCTGGCTCTACGGCGATGGATTGGGCGCTGTCTCGAAGTGACTGCCTTGTTTTACGTAGCAACCTTAAGCCCGCTGCTGGGGTTCATCATGCTTTACACCTTTCGATACAGTTTTGTGGCTGACCATTACCAATACATCGCCAGCATTGGCCCGCTGGCCCTGGCAGGAGCGGGCATCACTCTCCTGCTGGATCGAATCAGGCCCAGCAGCGCCTTCCTGAAACCAGGCTGCTACGGCGGGTTGTTGCTGGTTTTGGGAACGCTCACCTGGCAGCAGAGCGGGATGTACAAGGACGCCGAAACCCTCTGGCGCACGACCCTTGAACGCAACCCGAGCAGCGTCCTCGCCCTCTACCAGCTTGGCAATGCGCTTCTCCATCAGGGGCATCTGGAGGAGGCGGTCACGCTCTATCGGCGTGTCCTCCAGATTGATCCCGCAGACGAGGATGTGCACTATAACCTGGCCAATGCCTTGCTTCGCGCAGGACGCGTCGATGAAGCCATCACGCAGTATCAGGCCGCGCTCCAACTCAAGCCCCGCGACCCTGAGAGCCACTGCAATTTGGGCAATGCCCTCTTCCAGAAGGGCCGTATCCAGGAGGCCATCTCCGAGTTCCAACAAGCTCTGGCCGTCCGTCCCGATTTTGCGGATGCCCAGAACAACCTGGGCTTGGCGGCCTGGGTGCTGGCGACCAGCAAAGACCCCTCAGTGCGCAACGTTTTCCAGGCAATTCATTTGGCAGAGCAGGTCAACCAGCTTTGCGGAGGGACCAATCCGATGGTCCTCCGAACCCTTTCCAGGGCTTACGCCGACGAGGGGCGCTACCCCGAGGCCTTGGCCGCCGCGCGGCGCGGTCTGTCGCTGGCCCGGGAGCAAGGCAACCCCGGCTTGGCGCGCGCTCTCGAACAGCAAGTTGATTTCTGCTCGGCGCGCTTTAACAGCACAAACCCATAGCCAACAATAGCTTCATGGTTCGTGTGATTTGACAAAAATCCGAAAAACACGGATCATTGAGAATCGACCGCTTGTTTTGATGTTTTGATGCAAAGTGCGGCGCAGCCGTTTTTAATCCAGGCATATGGGCCAGCCGCGCAAAATCACAGTTAGAGTGCCACCCGGCTTTACTCTTATAGAGTTGCTGGTGGTGATTGCTATCATTGCCATTCTGGCCGCCTTGCTCCTTCCGGTACTGTCCAAAGCAAGGGAAAAGTCCTATAGCGCCTACTGCCTGGGCAATGGCCGGCAGATCATGGTGGCGGTCCACTTGTATGCCAACGACTGCAACGACTGGTTCCCTCCCAATAGTATCGACAATCCACGCGGCTTTGTCATGGGCGGCATCAAGTTCCCGGAAGCAACCAATATCCTGTGGCTCATCGATCCGCAACGCGCCAAATTGGGTGCCTATATCCACTCAGCCGGCACATGGAAATGCCCGGCGGACAAGACACTTTGGACCGACTCGGGCGGCTATAGTTATCCTCGGATGCGCAGCTACGACGTGAATGGCGCCGTAGGCAGCCAGCCCTTATCGGTGGGAGCCGTCGATGCCCCCTGGATGGATGGCAATAATCGCAACCGCGCTGTCGCCGGCCCCTGGCGCACCTATGGCCGGTTGACCGACATTACCCAGCCGGGGCCGCCCGGTCTTTGGGTCATCATGCACAAAGACAAATTTGACCTTTATAGCCTGACGTTCCGGCTCAACATGACGACCAACCCCACCCGCTGGTTGGATTGGCCCGGCACCGATCACGGTCTGAGCACCATGCTGGCCTTTGCCGACGGTCACGATGAACTGCATCGATGGCTCGACCCACGCAGTCGCCGTCTCGATGCTTCCGGGGCCAACAGCATACAGAGCAATCCTGACAATCCTGATATTCTTTGGCTGCAGCAGCGCAGCTCAGCCCCGGTTCAGTAGTGCCGGTAGTGCCTTCGATAGGAGTTCCTGTGCTTGACACCAGCGATGGCTCGGTCCACTGTACTTTCAGAACGAAAATAGTTTTCCGCAGTTATGAAAACCTCGATGCTCTTTCCTCGCCGCTGCCTCCCTGTGATAAGCGCCATCTGCATTCTATCCACCGCCATGGCAGCCGACACCAACGCCCCAGTTGCCGATATGGCCGGGGCTACAACCGCCGCACCGTCTGCGGGGCTTCCGGCAGTGAGCGCGCCCCAAACCCAGACCCTGCCCTATGGTCTTGCTGATGTCGTAAAACTGGCCCGCGCACAGGTCAGTGATGATGTCATCATCAACTACATTCGAAGCACAGGCACTATTTATAATCTGAGCCCAGGCGATATTGTTTATCTTCGCGACCAAGGTGTTTCTGACCGTGTCGTGAGTGCTATGCTCGATCAGCGTCGAAGAGCTGTGGAGAGCGTCACGCCCCAACCCATGCCGCCTGGTGTCGCGCCAGGTGTCCCCAACGCGCCCCCTGTCCCGGATGCCAATACGGTCCCACCAGCCCCTTACTACTCAGGCCCGCCTCCCGGCTATGATCAAACTGCCCCTCAGCCAGTTGAGCCTGCCCCGGCCCCTTCGACCACGTACGTGATTCCTTACACACCAGTAAACCCTTATTATCCGTATTATGATTACGGCTATTCGTACCCCTATTGGGGAGGGTATTATGGAGGGCCGGTCGTTACATTCGGCTTTGGCGGGTTCTACGGTGGGTTCCATCATTACGGCGATTTCGGCCATTTTGGGGGCGGTCATTTCGGCGGCGGTCACTTCGGTGGCCGCGGCGGCGGGTTTTCAGGGGGCCACGGCGGTGGACACCGGTAAAATGGTGTTGAAGGGAACCCTCCAAAACAGCCGCGATTAACCAGCCCTTGAAGGCGCAGGCATGTCGGCTTTGTCTGGTGGACCGAGCGGGCGGCGGCGCAGGCGGTTTTGAATCCAGAGCCGCCACACCATCAGAAACGCTTCGCGAATGATGTGGCCGGTCATTTTGGAATGGCCCTGGTAACGGTCTGTGAAGATGATGGGCACTTCGACCACGCGCATTCGCTGGCGCCAGAGCCGATGGGTCATCTCGATTTGGAAGCTGTAGCCATTTGAATTAATCGCCGCCAGATCGATGGCTTGCAGGGCGCGGCGGCGAAAGCATTTATACCCGCCGGTCGGGTCGGTAAAAGGCATCCCCGTCACAATCTGGACGTATTTGGCCGCGCATTTGCTCAACATCAGGCGGCTGAGGGGCCAGTTGATAATTCGGATGCCGTTGAGGTAGCGAGAGCCCAGTACGAGATCGGCTTCACGAGCCGCTTCCAAAAACATGGGAATGTCGTCTGGATTATGAGAGAGGTCCCCATCCAGTTCGAAGACAAATTCATATCCCTGTTCGAGCGCCCACTTAAAGCCTGCAATGTAGGCGCGACCCAGACCATTCTTTTCCGTCCGGTGCAGGACGTGAATGGAGGGATGCCGCGAGGCCAACTGGGCAGCCAGCTTGCCGGTGTCGTCGGGCGAATTGTCATCGACTACGAGAATGTCCACCGCGACCGGCAACGCCAGCAGCCGCTGGGTCAGCGGCGGGAGGTTCTCCCGTTCGTTGAAAGTCGGTACGACGACGAGGGTCTTGTTCATGGGATGCGCAGGCCCAATGATTAGATAGGCGACATCCTTTCCGAAAACAAGCCAAGATTCCTAACTAACGTCTCTCAGGGCCGGGGGCAGCAGCGGACGCAACGGGCAGGAACCGCATGCAGGGTTCTTTGTGCGACAAAAGTGTTTTCCGACCATGACCAACTGGGCGTGGAAGTCCTGCCAATAATCCAGCCGATTGCATCGGCGCTTCTGGTTGAGGGCGCCTTCGCAGAGCTGTTGCAAATCGTGGTAATCCGCAAGCGCAGTGCTCCACCCGTGCCGCTGGAAGATACGTTTGGTGTAGGCGTCTATGACAAACCGGTGGTGTCCGCCTGCGTAAAGCAACATGCTGTCCGCTGTCTCGGGTCCGATACCATGCGTATCGAGCAGCCGCTCACGTATCACGGAAGTTTCCCCGGCAAAGAACCGTTCGAGGTCGCCGCCAAATTGTTCCACCAGAATCCGCAGGAAACTGCGCAACCGGCGCGCCTTCACGTTGAAATAACCGGCAGGTCGGATGAGTTGCGCCAGGTGCGCTTCGCTGGTTTGAAAGAGCTTCTGTGGCGTCAGCAGGCCGGCTGACTTGAGATTGGCGATGGCGCGTTCCACGTTGGTCCAACTGGTGTTTTGAGCCAGAATCGCACCCACACACACCTCGAAGGGCGTTTCGCCGGGCCACCAATGTTGATGCCCAAAATGGCGCCGCAGCAGGCGGTAGGCAGTGCGCAAGGCGCGGACTCGATCGCGTTGGAGGGGAGTTTTCTTCATCGCTCCAACCCTGGTTAAACAGTGGACAGGCCAGCCTTGGAATTGCTCCGTTCCTCCTGCTCCTGAAAACCAGTAGCACGCTCGTTAAGTTCGATCCGATTCACTGCCGTTTGTGACTTTATGGAGCGCTCATGAGCCGATAGAATCTCGGTCCAGGGGACCCAACCGCCGCGCTATCTACCACGGTGAGGCTATTGCTTGTGGCGGAGATGGGCGGACCGAGATTGCTCCAGGAGGCCTTGAGCAGGTTGGTCGTGTATTGGACCTGATAAACCAAGCCAGTGGTTGTACGCCAACCCAGGCGGAAACCCGATGGCAGTACGGTGGCGGTTTGGATCGCCAAAGAGGGAATTGGCGTGACGCTGACATCATCCAGGCCAAAGCCGCCCGGGGGATTCTCAGCGGCGAATTGCAGGACGGTGTTGGTGCTGGCCGCGGTTAGGATAAACTGGGGATTCGTCCATGGGAGAACGGGTGGATTGAGCAGGCTGTAGATCGTATTGGAGGTTGAAAGTTTGTTGGTGTTCCAATTGAACAGGAATTGCTGGCCGGCGCCGGTGGTTTGATTATTGACCCAGAAGGACACCAGATAATCCTGGCCCGGGATAGTGGCCAGGTTCTGGGACAGAGTTGCCAATAAGGTATCGCCGAGGAACGCGCCGTAATTGCCGGAATGGACGATGGAACTGAAGGAACTGGTCTCGACTGCATTGTAAACGGTCGTTCCGGTGACGATATTGCCGATTAGTGTCCAGCCGCTGAAATCACCGCTTTCGAAGCCGCCATTCTGCACGATGGATTGGCCGACCTGGAGAGTGAAGGGAACGGTTTGGACGGCATGCGAGGTCTGATTCGTGAAGGCTACATTGCCATTGTAGTTTCCCGCGACGAGGGCGGCGGCGGCTGGCGCCAATTCAACAGTGATTTGGGCTGCCGTTCCGGGCGCCAAGCCGCCATTAGTTGGAGCGGCACTAAGCCAGGTTGGGACACTCAGAGACCAACCGAATGAGGCTGCACTGCGATTGGTCAGCGTTAAAACGGCCGAAACGGGGATGAAGGGGCCACCTGCAGGTCCGCTGGCGATAAAACCGCTCGAAGGCGCCACTGCCAATGAATCTGGCGGACCTGCGAGGGCATCGATCAGGTTTTTGCCAGCAGGTGTGCCCCAGCCGGTGCACAGGTCGTACCCGGATACAGCATAAAAATTGGTGGGGCTGCTGGACCAGGCATTGTTGCCCGCCGTTACATCGTGAAAGGCAGAGGTGTAGCTAGCGCTCTTGGCAAGCGCGTAAACCGCGGGGTTCACAAAACCCACAGCAGCCTGGCCACCCAGAGCGGCTTGCTGGTTGATCAAGGCGGTAAATGCGGCCCACAACGGCGTGGCGCAGCTTGTGCCCTCCACCGTTGTGCTGGTCCCGTTGCCATAGCGTACATAGATGTTATCGGCCGTTAGGGCCACATCCGGGATGTTGCGGTGAGTCGTCGAACCGGAGTTGGAGCTCATATCAATTCCTGTCTGCCAACTTGGAATTGAGTAATAGGAACTGATGCCCCCGCTGCTGCCGGCGCCTCCGCCTGCATTCCACACCTTTTCTGATGCCCACGCCCCCCCCGAGCCACTCGTCGTGAGCGTTGTTCCTCCCACCACGGTAATGAAAGGGCAACTGGCTGGGGCATCCGTTTGCGAGGGATCATCCACCTGCCCTGGGGTGAAGGCGTCGCTGTCCCCTGATGCGGCAAAAAAGGATTGGCCTTGGGCAGCCATTTGCTTGAAAATATTATCGGTAGTCGCGCTCGGTCCCCCACCCCAACCCCAGGAGCAACTCAACTGCTTTACCTGGTTGCTGGAGGCCATCGCGCTCAACACATCATTGGGCAGTCCATTTGGGCCGCCCTCAAATACGATAATCTTCGCAAGCCCGGGCGCCATCGACACGGCCATTTCGATGTCGAGAGACACCTCCGTATTACCGCTCTGCGGGCCAGTGGTCGGCACCCCGTTATAGCCGTCCAGCAGCACCGTTTGCAGCGGAATGGCCGGCAATCCTGCGGCCACTTCATATGCAGAAATATCTGCCTGATAATAGCCATCGAATTGGAGCAAACCGACCTGCTGGCCGGCGCCGGTCAGGGACAGGCCGGGAGCATAGGCGGCACGAAAGTCATTGCCCATGTAAGTGCCGCCTGAACCCGAACCGGTCTTGGGCGTGGCCCCGGTAGTGCCGGTGGGGGATTGAATGTGAACATTGGGATGCGGCAACACGAAATTGTTCAAGCCGCTCACGTCCAGGATCGGCAACTGCGCCTCCACAGTCGGCTCAGAATCAGGAGCAAAAAAATCGCGCGGCTCAGTCGGGTGCCGGTAAGTGCGCAAAGTAATATGAAAGGCGCGCTGGATTTCCGCCACTGAGCCATTCACATCCAGCAACAGCCGGTTGCCGTGTCTGGCTGTAACGGCAAGGCCAAACCGCTGTGCAAAAGCAACCACCTGCTCATATTGCGCCTGGGTGGGCCCAAACTTTTGGGCAAACTGTTCGGGAGTCAGGTATTGGCGATAATTCGGGTCATTTGGATCATAGAGCTGCTGCAGAAAGCCGTCCAAGCCTTTGGAGTCGGACAATTGAAGGCCAATAGCCAGATTCAATCGGCTTTCGGGTGGCAGGGTGCCGAGGGGGGCCAGGCGCGCAATCGCTCGAGGGACATAACCATGCAACGTTTTCATGCCCGAGGTTGAGGCATGCAAGGAATTTCCGTAGCCCCGCCCGCTCAGCACCAGGCAAGTGACCCAGCACAAGCGCCAAGCGCTCCAGAGAACTGCTATTGGCCTATTCGCTCTTTTGCTTAGTTCAAAACTTTTACCTCTCCGCAATAGGGATCGCGGCCTCAGGGGTCTGCATGGGGAGATTGTATCCACAGAATTCTCGCTTTTTCTATTCCAAGAGTTTACCAGACTAACGAACATTGCGCGCAAGCGCAAACCGAATTGCAAAAACATTATGAAAACCCTTCTGGCAGAGGCAAATCGCGTCCCACTCGCTCAGCAGATTGAAGAGGTGGTCATGTCCACCCCTGTGGTCGATATCCACACGCACCTGTACGACCCTGCGTTTAAGGAGTTGCTGCTCTGGGGCCTGGATGATCTGCTCGTTTATCATTACCTGGTGGCGGAGGTCTTCCGCTATATCACCATCCCGTTCACCCAATTCTGGGAGATGTCCAAGACGGCCCAGGCAGACCTGATCTGGCAGGAGCTTTTTCTAAAGCATTCACCGATTTCAGAGGCCTGCCGCGGCGTTCTAACCACCCTGCATTTGCTGGGATTGGATGTGAAGAAGCGCGACTTGCCGGCCTTGCGCCACTGGTTTGCGCAACAGCGGGTCGGGGCTCATTTGACGCGCTGCATGGAGTTGGCGGGCGTCAGCCGGATTTATATGACTAATTCTCCTTTTGATGAGCTGGAACGGCCAATTTGGGAAAAGGGTTTCCGGCGTGATGCGCGTTTTATCGCAGGATTGCGCATCGACCCGTTGCTGCTGAACTGGACCGAAACCGCCCGGCGCCTGGCGGCTTGGGGCTATAAAGTGACCTCCAGCGCGTCCTCTCAAAAGACCTTCGACCAGGTGCGGCGCTTTCTTGCCAACTGGACAAAACGGATGGAAGCGCGCTACGTCATGGTTTCTTTACAGGCGGATTTCCAATTGCCGGCAAAAGCCATGACGACCCAGCTCATCGAGAAAGCCGTGCTGCCCCATTGCCGCGAATTCGGACTGCCCTTTGCCCTGATGCCCGGCGTCAGGCGGGCTGCAAATCCACAATTGAGACTCGCGGGCGATGGGGTCGGATTAAGCAACATGGAGGTGCTGCAAACCTTATGCGCCCAGTACCCCGATAATAAGTTCATGGCAACGATTCTCGCGCGCGAGAATCAGCATGAAGCCTGCGTGCTAGCTCGCAAATTCCGCAACCTCCATCTTTTTGGCTGCTGGTGGTTTAATAATATTCCTTATCTCGTAAACGAGTTGACCCGGATGCGCATCGAGTTGCTGGGCCTGAGCTTCACCCCGCAGCATTCGGATGCGCGCGTTCTGGACCAAATTGTCTATAAATGGCGCCACTCGCGCCGTATCATCGCTGACGCGTTGGTGGATAAGTATTCGGAACTGGCAAATACCGGCTGGCAGGTGAGCCAGAAAGAGATCGAACGCGATGTAGCCGGCTTGTTTGGGGGGGCTTTCGAGGAATTTTGCACAAGTTAGGAAGAATCCAACCCTTCGCGCAGACCGGTACAAGAGAGCGCGCCAGGGTCTTGGACTGCGGTAGTCCTCTACCGCTTTTCCCAAGAACGCCTCCAGTCATGCCACGCAGTTGAGCATTTCCATACCCCAAAAGGCTATAAGGGCTGGCGCAGTCCACGACGCTTCGCGAGGATTTGTACAAGAGAGCGCGCCAGCTCCAAATTCGTACTAATTCGTGAAATTCGTGTCTAGGTCTGAGGGGGTAGCCTCTTTTGGTTTACTTGCGGGCGCAGTCTAAAAGCTGCATGCTCTAATGATGCCGGGTCTTATTGCCATTGTCGGGCGGCCCAACGTGGGAAAGTCCGCCTTGTTCAACCGTATCGCCGGACGGCGTATCGCTATTGTGCACGATCAACCAGGCGTGACGCGCGACCGGATAAGTGCCGAAGCGGAGTGGGATGGGCGGGCCTTTACGCTTATTGACACCGGGGGCATTGGCCTGCTGCGCGGCGAGAAGGCCTCAGACGCCATCAGCCGGGCCGCCCTCGAACAGGTGGAGTTGGCGATTGAATCGGCCACTCTCATCATTCTGGTGACCAATGTCCAGGAGGGCGTTGTGCCCTTGGACCGCGAAGCCGTCGCGCGATTGCGCCGCAGCGGCAAACCGGTCCTGGTGGCTGTGAACAAAGTCGATACGCTCCAACGCGAGGCAGGCCTCCCCGAATTCGCCCAACTCGGCTTTGAACAACTGTTCCCCGTCAGTGCCATTCATGGGGAAGGCATTGAAGCGCTCATGAAGGCGGCCCTCGCTTTTTTGCCGGCAGCCCCGCAGGTGTCTTTGCTCGCGCAGCCACCGTCGATGCAAAACGAACAGCCCGGCGAGGGGACGCCACTCATCGAACATGCCGGCAGCGGCGCACCGTTGCCGCTAAAACTCGCGATTGTCGGCAGGCCAAATGTTGGAAAATCTTCGATCATTAACGCCCTGACACGCTCCGAGCGCGTCATCGTAAGCCCGACCCCGGGCACCACGCGCGACGCGGTGGATGTGCCATTCGTCGTCGAGACCAATGGCGCGTGCGAGTCTTACCTGCTGATCGATACCGCAGGGATGCGCAAAACACGGCGCGTCAACGATTCGGTGGAGTTTTTTAGCGTCAAACGCGCGGAGGAATCCATCGCTCGCTGTGATATTGCCATCCTGGTGCTGGACGCCGAGGCCGGAATTACCGAGCAGGATAAGAAAGTAGCGGATCGAATTGTCGAGGAACGCAAGGGCTGTATCGTCGTGGTGAACAAATGGGACCTCATGGAGTCCGGCGTCCGCCAGGCGCGCGAGGAGGAAATGGAACGCCGGCGCCGGAAGGACCGCGACAGCCAAAAATTGATGACCACGTTGGCTGAGTTCGGCGGATGGGTCCAGCAACACCTGTTCTTCCTCGACTACGCCCCGGTGATTTTCACCTCTGCAAAATCAGGGTTCAATCTCGACCGCTTGCTCGAGGCAGTGCGGTACATCGCCGCCCAACTCCAGCAGAAGATCCCCACTGCGATTCTCAATAGAACGCTCCAGGACGCAGTGGAACGCCGCCAACCCGTCAGCGCACATGGACACCGCCTTAAATTCTTTTACGCTACCCAGGTGAAAGAAGCGCCACCGACCTTTCTTCTTTTTATCAATCGCGAGGAGTTGTTTTCCGCTCAATACAAAAAGTACTTGGCGGACCAACTCCGCAGGGCTTTTGGGTACGAAGGTTGCCCCATTCTGTTGGTCCCCAAAGCCCGTCCGAAGACCATCGAGCCTGTGCGGAAACGACACAACAAATCAGGCGCAAGGGTGAAAGGCAGAAAGATGGAGGCAGAGAGATAAGAAGCGTTTATGATTCCTTTTAACTTTACGACTGATTAACACCTTATTCACAGGGTGTTATTCCCAGGCCGGGAAATTGTCCGAAAGTGACTTTCGGGGAGCGAGTTCCTGATAAAAGAGGTTGGGAATAACGTTTGCGTAAATTCTTAGAAATTTTCCTTGCCCCCCAATATATGGGGTGTAAGCTTCAATCGTTCCCCCACTAATGGGGTTCAGCCTCGAACCGGGGCTCAAATGTCGTCGAAAATCGGCAACTTAACTTCAATCCAGTGCGGCTTCCGTTGAAGGCTGGTCAGCGGGCCCTCCAGCAGCAACAATAACAAAGGAATACCATGATGGATACAAGTTCGGAGACCTTAGCGTCGGCTCCCCACGCCGCGGGGCGGCGTGCCAATGGCGTGAGCGCGGGACGTGCCCCCAGGCGAAATGGAGTGGCAGCGAAAAACAACATCAAAATCGAGCGCGTCTTCAGCGATCCTAAAATAGCCCCCTTCGATCAGGTTGAATGGGAGCGGCGCACAGCAGAAATCGCGGATGACGCCGGCAAGGTCATTTTCAAACAGGAAGATGTCGATGTCCCCAAATCCTGGTCATTGCTTGCGACCAAGGTTGTTGTTTCAAAGTACTTTTACGGCGAGCAAGGGACTTCCGAACGGGAGACTTCGGTGCGCCAGCTTATCCAGCGGATTTGCCGAACGATAGCGGATTGGGGCGTGCGCGATGGGTACTTCACCAAGGAGACCGGCGAGGTCTTTTATGATGAACTGACCTGGCTCTGCCTCAACCAGTATGGGGCTTTTAATTCGCCGGTCTGGTTCAATGTGGGATTGTATCATGAATACAATGTCGGCAACAAATCCAGCCGCGGCAATTGGTGCTATAACCGCAAGACCAGCCAGGCTGAGCGGGCCAGCACGCAATACGAATTCCCACAGTGCAGCGCGTGCTTTATTCAGTCGGTCGAGGACAACATGGAATCCATCATGCGCCTGGCCCACAGCGAGGCAATGCTCTTTAAATTCGGGTCTGGCACCGGCACGGACCTGACTCCTATCCGTTCGAGCAAGGAAAAGCTCAGCGGTGGCGGACGCCCGAGCGGACCCTTGTCGTTTCTCAAGGTCTATGACCAAGTCGCCAATGTGGTCAAGTCGGGAGGCAAAACCCGGCGCGCGGCCAAGATGAACACCCTGCGCGATTGGCATGGTGATATCGAAGAGTTCATCGATGCCAAGCAAAAGGAAGAAAAAAAGGCCTGGGCGCTTATCGAGCAGGGCTACGACGGCTCTTACAATGGCGAGGCCTATGGGAGCGTGATGTACCAGAACGAAAACCTTTCCGTGCGCGTGAGCGATGAGTTCATGCAGGCTGCCCTGGAAGGCAGAGAATGGTGGACCCGCTCGATCACCAGCGGCAAACCCCTCCATAAGAAAGACGCGGCGGCATTGCTGGCCAAGATAGCCGAAGGCACTTGGATCTGTGGCGACCCGGGCCTGCAATATGACGGGGCGATTCAAAAATGGCACACGTGCAAAGGCACCGAACCCATCCATTCCACCAATCCGTGCTCCGAATATGTGTTTCTGAACAACACGGCGTGCAACCTGGCCTCGCTGAACCTGATGAAGTTCAAACGCGAGGATGGCACATTCGCGGTGGAGCGGTTCAAAGCCGCTGTGCGTGTTTTCATCACCGCCCAGGAGATTCTTGTCGATAATGCCAGCTATCCAACCGCCGAAATCGCAGAAAATTCGCACATCTTCCGCACCCTGGGGCTGGGCTATGCCAATCTTGGTTCGTTGATCATGAGTTACGGCCTGCCGTACGACTCAGATGAAGGGCGGGCCTTGGCCGGCGCGCTGACGGCTATCATGACCGGCCATGCTTATGAACAATCGGCTGAACTGGCTCAAGTCATGGGGCCCTTCAAAGGCTACCGCGACGCCCGTTGCGCGCACGTGACCAAGCCGGCCGCGCCCGACAACGTCCATTCAATGCTGGAGGTGATCCAACAGCACCGCGACGCCGTTGAAGCCATCCAGCCCAGTGAGGACTTCAATTACCTCAAAGATGAAGCGCGCCGGACCTGGGACGGGGCTATCGAGCGCGGGCGCGCCGTGGGCTACCGCAACGCGCAAGTTACGGTGCTGGCCCCGACCGGCACCATCGCCTTCCTGATGGATTGTGATACGACCGGCATCGAGCCGGATATTGCATTGGTGAAATACAAGCTGCTCGCCGGGGGCGGCTTGCTGAAGATTGTGAACCGCACTGTTCCCGAAGGGTTGCATCGGCTTGGCTACAACCCGAAACAGGTCGAAGAGATCGTTGGGCATATCGAGAAACACGACACGATTGAAGACGTTGAGGAGAACAGCCACCCACTCTGCAGCGGGTTAAGGCCCGAGCATCTGCCGGTGTTTGATTGCGCTTTCAAGCCTTATCGGGGCCGCAGGAGCATTCAGTACCTGGCGCATTTGAAGATGATGGCTGCGGCCCAGCCGTTCATCAGCGGAGCAATCTCCAAGACGGTGAACATGCCCAGGGAAAGCACGGCCGAAGATGTCCGCGATGCCTATGTGCAGGCCTGGAAGATGGGACTCAAATGTGTCGCCATCTACCGCGACGGCTCGAAGCGCTCACAGCCGCTCAATACGAAACGAACCAATGAAGGGGAGAAAGGCGCTGAGGGTGTTCCCCTGGAAGGCCGGCTCAAAGATCTCGAGACGGAAGTCACGCATTTGCGTGAGCAAAACGGCAAACCGTTGCGGCGGCGCCTGCCGGACACCCGAACCGCCATCACACACAAATTCGATATCGCCGGCCACGAGGGTTACCTCACCGTGGGTTTGTTCGATAACAACGAGCCGGGCGAGCTGTTCATCACGATGGCCAAGGAAGGCTCGACCATCGGCGGGTTGATGGATGGCATTGGCACACTCACAAGCCTGGCCCTGCAATATGGCGTCCCGCTGGAGGCCCTGGTGCGCAAGTTCGCCCACGTCCGTTTCGAGCCATCCGGCTTCACCAAGAACCCGGAAATCCGCAACGCAGCCTCCATAACCGATTATGTCTTCCGCTGGATGGGCTTCCAGTTCATTCCGGGTTACCGCGAGGAATATTCGCCTAACCGGCACCAGCCCGAGTTGGCCATCCCGGGCCTGGCGGAGGAACTCAAAAAAAAAGTGAATCGTCCAGTGCCCGAACTGGCGCTGGCGGAAGATAGCGAAGCAGACCTTAAGAACGGGACTGCGGGCAATGGCGCAACACATGCCTCTTTGGGCGCTTATTCGGTAAAATCCCTGAGCGATGCCGTTGCCCATTTCCAGCAGGATGCCCCAACCTGCCCCAATTGCGGCCACGTCGCCGTGCGCAATGGCGCCTGCTATAAGTGTCTCAACTGCGGCGAAAGCCTCGGTTGTTCCTGACCATACGGAAGACTCCTGCGGGCCGGGAAGGTACTACGGCTTCCCGGCCCGTTTTGTAAAAGTTCATATGCCTGCGCATTTCAAATAGCGGGGACACATTATTGCCACCCACAATACACGCCATTTCGAGCCGGCAGGCGTGCAGATATTGGACCCAATGGCCTGAAAGCAGTTCCACGGCTTAATCGGGGAAGACCCCATAGTGCCGGAGCAAGCCTCGGCTCAATATTGTTAAGGATTAGAACGTATCCAAGGATGCAGCCATCTTATGAAAATGAAAGTTGTCCTCTTTATCGGAGTTCTGGGGATTTCCTGCGCACAAGCCCAGACGCAACAACCCTACTCAGGCCAAAATCAGCAAACAGCTCCAGGCTATACGGCGCCTGCCCAGGGCTACGGCGCTCCCAGACCAGATTACAATTATCAGGCCCAGGGCTACACGAATAATACGACAGCATTGGGGGCCAGCAATTTAAACTTTACCAACCAAACCGGCCAGGTCTTCTCCGTAGGGCAATTGGCGTCGCAACTGCAGAACCTGCGAGCGGCGATTGACCAGACCATGCCGGCGCTGACCGCCTTTAACAAGCAGTACGGGTCGTCCGCCGCTGGAAGCCAATCTCTGGCCAGCCGTCTTTCAAGTATCGTATCGGGTTCTTCGCCGACCCCTGCCAATGGACAGAACGCTTCGGAGTTAACTAAAGTGGAGGACGCGTTGCGAAATCTGCTTTCAAAGAATAATAATGGCGCCACACCGGTGACCGCTAACATGATAACGGACCTTCAGACGCTCCAACGCGATTTGCAGCCCGTCCCGGCACTGTTGCAGGATTTGAATATCGGCAGCAACTTTTCTGCGGCACCCTCCCAAGTCATCTCGTCCACACCAACCAACCTTTTTAATCGATCCTACACCCCAACAGGACGGTAGCCAGCGGGAAGCGCGCCCGCCTTAAGCGCTATTCGGCGCGCCTCGCGAACCGTTCGCCAGCATCGGAGGGCCAGAGGCAAGATGCTGCCCATTTTGCCCATTTCGCGTTTTGTTGATTAAAACGCTTGCAACTCCCGCCCAAAGTCATTGTAAAATCCGGGCTTTGACGGATCGGCCTGCTGTGAATTGGCGGTAATTCCCCAATCGAGGTCGTTGAACCCACTGAGAGTTCAACCAGGCCGGTCCCGGGAATCTGGATATGGCACGAATATCGACCGGGTTGCTAACGTCCACCGCCCTGGAGCGGCGGCTGACATTGCGCGGGCGGCTCACCAAACCCATTGCGGCCTGCTGTATCGCGCGCCTGCTGGTTCTGGCAACCGAGGACCATCGCCAACCTATTATCGCTTATATCGATTCTGGCGGAGGTTTGGCATCAGAAACCCTCGGGATCCTTTCTACCATGAATGGCATCCGTTGTCCTGTCATTACGTTTTGCAACGGGCAAGCCGCGGGTCCTGCCCTGGTTATCGCCGCTCACGGCCTGAAGGGCTTCCGCGTTGCGGCGCCGGGCGCCCGGTTTTCCTTCAAGCTTCTGGCCGAGACGAGCAGAGGGCGGAAAGCGGGCGGCATCGAGTCCACTCTGCGGCTCTTGGCCGATACGCTTGCTGAGGATGCGCAAAAGCAACCAGCCGATGTGTTGGAATGGTTTCGAGCAGGGACAGAGTTTAGCGCCCAGGAGGCGCTCGAACAGGGACTCATTGATGCGATTGGAACTCAACCGCTGTTGCCTGAGAGCGGGCAAACGACTACTGAAAAGGGATGAACGGATTCCCGTTACTTCGTTACTTGGTCAATTCCTTAAACTGTGGATTATCCCGAAGTGCGGCAAAGCGCGGGTCTTTGGCGGCTTCGGCGCGAAGATCGCGGGCTTTGGGGTCCTGCTTTAGTCGCTGGTTGCTCAGAGTGATGGCCTGGCGCAAGGCAGGCAAAGCTTGGGCCATTTTTCCCAAAGTCGCCTTCAACGCCGCCAGGTCATACCATACTTCCGGTGTGCCGGGGGTAAGCTTTGCGAGTTTTTGCAGCGTTTGTTTCAGCTTCGAGTAATTTCCAGAGGCGGCGTATTGCTGGGCAAGTAATAAAGCCGTGTTGGGGTCGAGATTGGTGCTGTCGAGGATGTGTTGTAAAGTTTGCGCGGCGAGCCCCGTCTCTTGGAGGTCGCGATAGCCCTCGGCCAGGCCGATTCCGGCTTGGAGGTTGGTCGGATAGGTCTGAAACTGACCCGC
Source organism: Verrucomicrobiia bacterium (assembly GCA_035946615.1). NCBI lineage: Bacteria > Pseudomonadati > Verrucomicrobiota > Verrucomicrobiia > Verrucomicrobiia bacterium. The sequence continues at coordinate 22,540 of DASYZB010000133.1, read as the reverse complement.
TAACCGGTTGACAGCCGCCTTGAGTTCAGCGGGGCTGACCAGACTGGCAAATGCCGGAACCAAAGCCCGCAGAACATCCGCATCGGCATGAGGATTGTTCAGGACCCGAGCCAAAGTTTGAACCGCGTGGCCGGTCTGCCCGGTCTGCAAATAGACGCTGGCCAAATTGAACGCGAGCTGAAAATTATCCGGGTTCTGCGCGACCTCGGTTTCGAGTTGGGTGGAGTTGAGCCCGCTGTGTTGGGCCTTCCAATCCCGGAGCCGCTTAACCAGATCAATCACGCCGCCATTGTAAGGGTCCAGTTCGAGGCACGTCGTGGCGATGATCAGCGCCTCATCGAGGCGTTGCTCCCCTAACAGAAGGTTCACATAACGAAACAGGACCTCGGGGCTATACGGGCAGAACCCAAAGGCCTGGCGAAAGGCAAAATCGGCCTCCTTGCTCATCCGCTGATGCTCGGGCGTCCCTGGTTTGGATTTGCTCAAACGCCATGCATAGACCCCCGCAATGGCGCTGCGGAGTTTCGAGAAGGACTTTTGCGCCTGGTCATCCCGAATGAATTTGCGGTCGCCCGTGTAGCCGGCGAAATCGCGGCGCAGATAGACCTTCTCGACCCAGCCAGCGATGTCTTTGATCGGGGTATCGTACGTGATCCAGTTGCCGATAAGCCGATCGGAGTATTTTGTCCAGAATTCGTGATCTCTTCTGACTATCTCGTCGGTCAACTCGGGCAGCGGCTGCCGATTGAGCTCCATGATGATCCCGAAGGGTGTCAGGTAAGGATACATCCAATCCAATGGAAAGCTCTCCTCGACGTAGAATTCGTTCTTCGGATTGTGATCGAAAATGACTTTGGTCAGCAGGCCATTGATTTCCATAACGGCGACATGCCCCGAGATTTGTATCCTGCCGCTTCGAGGGTCGTAATGGACATCTTCGCCCGGTTTAATTTCGTTCAATTGAAGGCGGTGCTGGGCATCTGCCATGTACTCACTAAAACAGCGCGCCGAGTCTTCGGCGGTCGGACAGTAAATCTCCCGATCGGGATAAACCCCACCCAGGCTCTTGGCGATTTCCTGCGGATATGCCGCCTCGATGAGCAGCCGGTTGAGGCGGACCCGCGTGTCGCTCTGCGGGTTTTGCCTGATAAAATCCTGCAGATACTCGGAAAGATGGACTTGCTGGAAACGCGCTGGCGCGTATAAGGGGCCGAGCTTCTGCAGCGCCTCGATCTGGGTTTCCAGGGTTTGAACGCGGCGGTGGTCTGTCTCCGAAAGACGGCCCGCGGGCCCTGCCTGTTGCAAAGAACCCAAAGCCGCCTTCTTTTCCAGGAGTTGCTTCTTCACCTCCAGTTCACGGTCGATCAAAGCATTCAAGTCCGTGGCCAGACCCCGGCGCAGGGCAGCGCCTCCCACACTCGAGGTGAGCAGCGCTCGAGTCTCGGGGAGAAGGTTCTGGTAAATATAACTTGAAACCGGGTCTTGCTGCGCCCTTAAAAGGCCCGCCAAACGCGGCAGGTCGATGAAATCACTCTCAGAAAACCAGGAGGTATAGGTGCGCCGCCGCTTTTCCACACGGGCGCCGAAGCCTTCAAAGGCCACATCCAGCGGGCGCACAGCGCGTGCCAGGAAGTTTGTGTACTTATAAGTCCGCTCTTTCTCCGAGCGAAACAGCTCTTGGAAAAACGGTGGATCGATTTGAGCGCTCCGATTGTACTGGGCCCTGATGTAATCGAGGTAGGTCCCATCAGCCAGGGCGTTTTGAGTGATGATATAAACATCCCGTCGATCGAAGGACTGATCGGCCGCGGGTTGGCAGTTGTGGGGAATAAAGCTGTCACAGAAAATCATGTAGGTCGGACAGAACCGGCCAGGATCGGTTCCACCGAACAAGACGGCGTTTTTTGCCATCTCCGGGTAAAGCCCTTTGCCGCCGGCTGCCTTGAATGGCGGATGGAACATGTCATGGCCAAAGTAATATCCGAACCAGTGGTTGCGCTCTTCATTGTCGGACCAGTGAGTCAGGATGGAATACAGCGGCATCAAGGCGAACAAGCCCAGGGTAACGGCCAGCGGAGCGCGTTTGCGGTAAATGACCAGAGCGCAAAGGAATGTCAGCGCCATTGCGACGAGGATTAACCCGGCATAAACCGGCAGCCCGTATTGATCCTTGTTCGTAAAGGTTTGGCCAACAAATGATAAAAGTTGTGAAAGCGGCACATTAGCCGTTTCTCCAAAAAAGGTGCGCCCGGTCAGGTCTGTAAAAGAGTAAAGGGCCAAGGCCAAGGCCACCGCTCCGCAGGTCAGCCCCCAGGCGCGAAAGCGTTGGTATTGGGTCGCCATAAATGCCGCAATCAGAGTGAGGCCATAGCCGATCAGGAGAGCGATCAACGTGTGTGAAGCGGTGAAAAACACGCGCACCAATTCCTGCGCCGCGCGGTCCGGAGGCGGATTGAGAAGAATCAGCAGCAGGACACCCAGGCAGAGGTAAATGGCCGTGATACCGATTAACCACGCCCGCTCGCGTCGATGCAGCTTAAAAAAGAAAACAAACGGGACCAGAGCCAGAAAGGCATAGACCCAGTTGAATTCTTCGATGATCCCCGTACCGAGCATGGTGAGTTGAGTGAGAAATCGCAGCGGATCATGGATGATATCGGTCGGATTGGTTTTCTCGTACTGACCCCTGGTAAAGGCGTGAAAAAACCCCTCGACGGTCCTTGGGTAGCCCCATTCCATGGGCGGATTGGTCATGCCGGCCAGGGGCATGTAGAAATAAAAGGACGCGCCGGCGATCCAGCAAAAGCCGCACACCATCACCGCCAGCCATTCATGCCCTAGCCGCCAGGTATCCGCCCCGAATTTGATGCCGCCGGCCACGCCCGCCACCGCGAGAGCCCAGCCGAAAAAACCGAGAGCCGGCGCCGCGGGAAGGGCGAGGAAAAAGAGGGCCAATGATGCGTCAAAACCAATCTCTTTGGCCGTGATTTTTGTCAGAACTGCAAACCAGAGGTACAGGGCGATGGAGGCCGCCCCGACGACGTGGAAAATGATGAAAACAGCATGATTGGATTCGAGGGCGGTGAGGATGTTTTCTCCCGCGAGAATCCAGGCGCCGAAATAGATAATGATGTTGCCCAGCCAAAGATAGCGGCCCATGCGGAGGTGGGCGGCCGCGATAGCGACCTCGATGCCCATGGCGGCGACAATCAGCGTTTGGTGGTTTGTGAAGCAGATGCCATGGAAGAACAGGGCAAGATACAAATAGCGCTTTTGATGCGGAGCATAAACCCACCGCAAAATGCAGAGCAGCACGATCATCAACGAGGCAATGCTGAACGAGTAAACCTCGACGATAACCGATTGGCTCCACATGAATCCGTTGAAACCGATCAACATCCCCGCCACAAACCCGGAGACCACGCAAATGGCGCTTTCCCATCGGCCAGCCATGGCTTTGAGTTCATCGATGCCTTCCATGAGCAGGCTGCTGCCGCGTGATACAATGAAGGCCAGCAGGCCGGCCGCCAAAGCCCCGCCCGTTGCTTCCCCCAGGGCCACGCGCCAGGCCGCGTTCTTGATCGGAACCAGCACGGTCCATAACCACGTGTATATCGTCCAAACCGGGTAACCGGGCGGATGGGGAATGCCTGCGTAGAACGAACCGGTCGCCAATTCCCCGGAATCTTCCAGGGTCAACTCCGGGGCTAGCGTCAGATAATAGCCAATCCAAACGGCGGCGAAGGTGATGAGAAATGCCAGCCAATCTATCCGGCGAAACAACGGGGGAGTCCTCGGGATGGGAGGGGCGAAACCCCGGCCCGGCGGGACGTTACCGGTCCGGCCAGGTGTGAGCGGGTTGGATTTAGCCGTGGCCATTCAATTGTACCGCTAATCTGCGCTGATGATCGCTAATGAGAAAGGTGAAATATGACAGCAGCTATCGAACACCCAGGCAGTTCACTGAACGTGATCTCGCTATGCCCCGGACGCTAGCGGGAGCCATTTTTAGCGTTCGATTAGCGAAGAGCAGCGGTTTTAATTTGTCCCCGCAGAAGCCGAAGGCCCGTAACCGGGAGTCGAACCGTTCCCGTTCGTCCACTCAAAAGTCTCTTTCGGCAAACTGTTCTGGGCACAGGCAAAGCTGCGAGGCAGCCAGGCGGCGGCGCTTTGGTTGCTCAGGGCCACGGCGATCATCTCGGGCGAAGCATGCGTGCTGGAGATCGTGGCGCTGTTGCGCTGGCCAAAGAAGACGCAAACCAGCAGCAATGCCGCCGTCACCGGCACCAGCCAGGCAAAGCGGAATGTGGGCTCGACCACAACCGGCTCTGGTGAATCCTGGCCTGTTGCCGTTCGATTTTGTCGGCCAAAAATGCGCGCCTTAAGCCCCGCGGAAGGGCGGCGTGGCGCCCAGGAGCGCAAGTGTTGTTCGTTCAGTTCGTTCATACGATGGTCCTTTCAGTGAGGCCCTCAGCTTTTGCAGGCCATAGCGGTAGCGACCAGCAGCGGTATTGGGCGAGAGACCCAGCAACTCTCCTATCTCTTCGAAGGTATATTCATGCCATATTTTGAGGACAATCACCTCGCGCTGCTCGGGCGGCAGCTCGCGAAGGGCTTTCATCGCCTCGCGCTCGGCAGGGCTTTCGGAAGGGGATTGCTCGAACCAGCGTTGCGACTCCCATTCCCGCGCCAGCCGCCGCCATAAACTGCGGCGATAGTTCAAAGCCCTGTTGCGAAAGCTGCGGATGCAGTAATGCTCGGGCCTAAGCGGCGGCTCGGTCCGCTGGATCAGGGACATAAAAGTCTCCTGCACAACGTCTTCGGCCTCGCCATGACTGAGCCCAAGAGCCCGCCCATAAAGGATTAACTCCGACGCCTTCGCTTCGTAGAGCGCCTCGCACCAATTACATTGTTTAGGCTCGTCGGCCATTCAAAGCTTTACCTGATAGACACCAAGAGTCGCTGGATTTGTATAAAGATTCCAGATTCCATTTGCACGAATTTAGGCTTTGGCCCGCGCTTGGCCCAGAATGCCCTGGTTGAACGGTTGGTGTGGCAGGTGTTGCCATAATCGAAACCTTACCGCATGACTTACCGGAGACAAGGTAATATCGTTTCAGATGATTTCCTGCGGCCTTTTGGGAGATTGCTCCTTTTTTGTTTCCCATTCACAGTTTCATTTGTTATCCCATGTCTGCGTGCGCGCATTATCTTTAGTTATCGGTTTGAGTCTCTGCTGCCTGCTGGGCCCTCTGGCCTGGGCGGACGAATTCAAACTGACGAACGGCCAGACCCTCACCGGCGAGGTATTGCCCACATCGGCTAATGATCAAGGGGTCGAGGTCAAAATAGCCGAGGGCCAATATCAACGGGTCCCCTGGTCGAACTTTTCTCAGGATGACCTCAAGACGTTCGCCAAAAACCAGAGAATGGACCCCTTTGTCGAGCCGTTCATCGAAGTCAATCCAGCGGAGAAAATTCAAAAGACCGAGGTCAACCTTAAGCCCCCGCCGCGGCTCGAGCGGCCCCCCAAGCAAGCCCTTTTCAGCGCCCTGCTTTCTTCGAGTGTGGGCGTGTTCGTCCTGCTCGTTCTCTATGCCACCAATATCTATGCCGCCTTTGAAATAGCCATCTTCCGAGCGAAACCGCCGATGTTGGTCTGTGGCCTCGCCGCCGTCCCGGTGCTCGGCTTTTTAGCGCCTATCGTCTTCCTTTCGCTCCCCACTCGGATTACCAAAACGGCCCCTGCGATGGAAGTGCCCGAACCTGCCTCTGGCGAAACCGCCGCTAACGACGCGACCGCTGTGGCCGCCGGCGAGGATGAGGTCAATCCGATGCACGCCGACGGCGCCGCGCATCCTTCGGGCCTCAAGTTGGCGCATTCGGATACCGAAACCACCCACAAACCCAAGCTGCCCGAGACCATCACCTATCAGCGCGGCCAGTTCACCTTCAACCGCCGCTTTTTTGAGACGAAGTTCCCCGGCTTTTTTAGCGTCGTGCGGCGCGACGCGGAAAAGGACCTGCTGCTCGTTATCAAATCGTCCCGGGGCGAATATGCCGGGGACCGCATCAGCCGCATCGCGGCCAATGACATCCACCTGCAGGTCCCACGCGGGCATGCGACTGAGGAGGTTCTGATCCCTTTCCAGGAAATCCAGGAAATACGTTTGAAACATAAGGACGCGTGAAGTACCGCACTATTCTGTTATTCGGCGCGCCCGGCGCTGGAAAGGGCACCCAGGGAAAAATCCTGGGTTCTGTGCCGACTTTCTTCCATTGCGCTTGCGGCGATGTGTTTCGCAGCCTCAAAACCGACAGCCCGGTGGGCCAGATATTCCTCGAATTCTCCAGCCGCGGCGAGTTGGTCCCGGACGCCACGACGGTGCAGCTTTGGCATCATTTCATCGAGGCGAGCATCCAGGCCGGGCGCTTTCACCCGCAGGAAGATGCCCTGGTGCTGGACGGCATCCCGCGCAATGTCTCGCAGGCTGAAATGCTCCAGGACAAGCTCGACGTTGTGGCACTGTTTAACCTTCGTTGTGCCAAGCCCGATGTGCTGGTCCACCGGCTCCAACGCCGCGCCTTGAAGGAAAACCGGCTCGATGACGCTAACCTCGATGTCATCCGCAACCGCCTCGCCACCTACGACCGGGAGAGCAAGCCGGTCCTCGATTTCTACGATAAAAAACTCGTTCACCGCATTGATGCCGGCCAGGCCCCGGTTAAAGTCCTGTTTGATATTTTGCGGCACGTCGTGAAAGTTTAGCCGATATGGCGCAGCAATTCGGCGAGTTTACCGCAAGCGAGCTTTATTGTCCTAAATGTGGCCGCGCCCAACCGGTCCGTGAACGGCTGCTCCTGGTTTTGCCTACAGGCGAATTGCACGAATTCCTTTGTTCTCAATGCGCGACTTCGCTTGGCAAACGCACCGTGACCGGTCCTGCCGTTAGCCCGCCCCAACAGGCGCGCCGGCGGCCCCCGCCTCCCGTTCGCAAGCTCCTGCGCTAGTCTGGGAGACCAAACTGTGCCCGCGCTGCGCATCATCTTTATGGGCTCGGCCTCACTATCCTGCGCCAGCCTACAAGCCCTGCTCAGCGCGCCGGGTGTCCAAGTGGTCGCTGCAATTACCCAACCTGATCGACCTAAGGGCCGCGATCTCAAACTCCATGCCTCCCCTGTCAAAGAACTTGCCGCCTCCGCTGGCCTTCCTGTCCTGCAACCCCAACGCGCGCGCGACCCGAGGTTCGGTGTTGAGCTTTCCCAGCTTCGGCCCGATCTGATTGCGGTTGCTGCGTATGGCCAGATACTCCCACAAACAATTCTGGACTTGCCTCCGCACGGCTGCGTGAACGTACACACCTCGTTATTGCCGAAATACAGAGGCGCCGCCCCGATTCAATGGGCCATTCTCAACGACGAACCCCAAACCGGCGCCACCATTATGAAGATGGATGCCGGACTGGACACTGGGGCTATCCTTGCCCAGGCCGCCACTCCCATTTACCCTCACGATACCGCCGAGACTCTCCATGATAGGCTGGCACAACTTGGAGCGGACCTGTTGGTCCGAACCATTCCCGATTACGTGGCTGGCAAATGCCAGCCGCACCCTCAATCCGCTGAGGGGGCCACCTTCGCGCCGAAGATCAAAAAGGAAGACGGCTGCATCGATTGGAACCAGCCCGCGCGCGTGATTTGGAATCGAGTCCGCGGGCTGACTCCTTGGCCCGGCACATTCACGTTTATCCCTGCCGCACCGACTCCGCACCTGCTGAAAATCTGGCAGGCCGATGTCGTCGATGTGCAGGGAACACCGGGCGAGGTCCTTCGCGCAGAACATTCGGGGATTGTAATCGGCTGCGGCCAGCGCGCCCTGCGCGTCTTAATCCTTCAACTCGAAGGGGGCCGCCGCCTCAGCGCCGGTCAATTCCTGGCTGGACACAGCCTGGAACACGGGCAGCATCTGGTCAGAGACAGATTATGAATCGAAGAGAATTCATCCGCAGCAGCTCACTGGTCACTTCAGGCATTATGCTCGCATCGCACAGTTGGGCGGAAAGGTCCGCCTCAGAATTCCCGGTTGTGCGGACTCCGGAAGCAAAGCGAAAGTTTAAAAGCCCTGCCGTCGAAGGCGCTATCGAGCAAATCCAATCCTCGTGTCCCAATAAAGAAATCGCCTGGATGTTCGGGAATTGTTTTCCCAACACCCTGGACACCACCGTCGATTTCGAGGTGATTGATGGCCGCCCTGATACCTACGTCATCACCGGCGACATCGACGCGATGTGGCTGCGCGACAGCACCGCGCAGGTCTGGCCTTACCTCCCGCTGATAAAGCAAGACGACAATTTGCAGCAGCTCATCGCCGGGGTCATTAACCGCCAAACCCGCTGCATCCTCAAGGACCCCTACGCCAACGCCTTTTACAAAGACGAAAACAAGGTTAGCCAGTGGAAAAGCGATCTCACCGAAATGAAACCAGGCGTCCACGAACGCAAATGGGAGGTCGATTCCCTCTGCTACCCCATTCGCCTGGCCTATCATTATTGGAAACACACCCAGGACTCCGCCCCACTGGACGGCGCCTGGCACGATGCCATCCTCGCCACCTTGCGGACCTTCAGGGAACAGCAGCGCAAGCACGACCACGGCCCATACCATTTCCAGCGCCGCACCGAAGTTCAGACCGACACCGTGCCGCTCAGTGGTTACGGAAATCCAGTCAACCCGGTCGGCCTCATCTGTTCTATCTTCCGGCCCAGTGATGATGCAACCATCTTCCCATTTCTGGTGCCCTCTAATTTCTTTGCCGTTGTGAGCCTGCGCCAGGCCGCCGAGCTGTTGGACCAGGTTTCCCGCGATCCACAAGCTGCCGCGCATTGCCGCGACCTGGCTAGTGAAGTGGAGGGCGCCCTCCGGCAGTACGCCACGGTCCATCATCCAAAGCTCGGCCCGATCTATGCCTACGAGGTGGATGCCTTCGGCAACTTCTATTGCATCGACGACGGTAACGTGCCCAGCCTGCTTTCCCTGCCCTATATTGATGCCGTCAAACCGCGCGATAAACTCTATCTCAACACGCGGCGATTCATCCTTTCGGATGCCAACCCCTATTATTGCCACGGCAAAGCCGCCAACGGCCCGGGCGGACCTCATGTCGGCCTGAACATGATCTGGCCGCTGGGCCTCATCGTTGAAGGTTTGACCAGCACCGATGACCGCGAGATTCGCCACTGCCTGGACACCCTGCGCCGCACCCACGCCGGAACCGGCTTTATACACGAAGCCTTCAATAAGGACGACCCGAATAAATTCACGCGTTCGTGGTTCGCCTGGGCCAACACCATTTTCGGCGAATTTGTTCTCAAAACAGCAAAGGAACGGCCCAAATTGCTTTCCTGAACCATGCATCTGGAGCTTCTCGATTGGATCATCGTCTTGGTCACATTGATCATCTGCTTTGGTCCAGCCCTCTTCCTGGCAAAACGCGCTGGCAAAAACACCGCCGAATTCTTCGCCTCGGGCCGCTCGGTCCCCTGGTGGCTAGCCGGCCTCTCGATGGTGGCCACCACCTTCAGCAGCGACACCCCAAACCTCGTCACCGACATCGTCCGCCGCCAAGGCGTCGCCGGCAACTGGTGCTGGTGGGCTTTCACTCTGACCGGGGTGGCAACCGTCTTCTTCTATGCCCGCCTTTGGCGCCGCTCACGCGTCCTGACCGACCTCGAATTCTATGAAATCCGATACTCCGGCAAAGCGGCCGGAGTCGTGCGCGGCTTTCGGTCAGTCTATCTCGGCTTTTTCTTCAACTGCTTTATCATGGCGACCGTCACCCTGGCGGCCTGCAAAATTGCCGCCATCCTCTTTGGGTTGTCGCGGTGGCAAACCCTGCTTATCTGCGGCGTGCTCAACGTCATCTTTGCCGCCCATTCCGGGCTCTGGGGAGTGCTGGTCATCGACATGATCCAGTTTTTCGTCAAAATGACCGCCGTCATTGCCGCCGCCTGGTTCGCCGTTAAACATGTCGGCGGCATGCATACGCTCCTGACGGCCCTGTCGCATAAGGCAGGCCCCAACGGAATTAACTACCTGAATTTTCTGCCCAGCTTCTCGAGCAACTGGGATGTGGCCGTAACGGTGTTCATCATGCCCATCGCGGTGCAATGGTGGGCGGTGTGGTACCCGGGCGCCGAACCAGGAGGCGGCAGTTACATCGCCCAACGCATGCTGGCGTCCAAGTCCGAAAAGGACTCCCTCGGCGCTGTCCTCTTTTTCAATATCGCCCATTACGTCATGCGCCCCTGGCCTTGGATACTCGTCGGCCTGGCCTCGCTCCTGGTTTACCCCCAGCTTTCCGATATCCAGAAGGCCTTTCCCCATCTCGACCCAAAACTCCTGGGCCACGACATCGCCTATCCCGCAATGCTCAAATTCCTGCCAACCGGGTTTATCGGCCTGATGGTCGGCGGCCTGATCGCCGCCAACTCATCGACCATTCTGACGCATTTGAATTGGGGCGCCTCCTACCTGGTGCATGATTTCTACCGCCGGTTCATCAACCCAACCGGCACCGAAAAGCATTACGTTTGGATGGGCCGCCTGGCTACTGTCGGGTTGTTCATCTGCGCCGGCTTGACCACCTACCTGCTGGATACGGCAAAGGATGCCTTCGACATCATTCTGCAAATTGGCGCTGGAACAGGGCTGCTGTACCTGCTGCGCTGGTTTTGGTGGCGTATCAATGCCTGGTGCGAAGTCGCTGCCATGATCAGCTCGTTTGCAACTTCGTTGGTGCTTCTGGTGCTCCACAAAAATGCCGTGAGCACATCCCTCTATGGCGGGGTCCTGAGCCTGGACCTGCCCATCACGATTGCTGTCACTACCGCTTGCTGGGTCCTGACCGCTTTTCTTGGTCCTGAAACAGACCGCCAAACACTCATTAGTTTCTACCGAAAGGTGCGCCCATTCGGACCCGGTTGGCGCCGGATTCGTCTCGATGCCGGCATCACCGAGCAGGAGGCTAAAGCGCGCCACGAAAACATTCCCCTCGCCCTTCTGGGCTGGGCCGCAGGCTGCTCCGTGATTTGGTCGGGTTTGTTCGCCGTTGGCAGCATCCTTTATGGCCGAACCGCGTTGGCCCTGCTGCTTTCGGGAATCTTTGTTGTCGGCGGGCTAGCCCTGCTCTATGTCATCAACCAGCTTTGGAGCGGCATATCGGTCGATGAACCTGACTCAACAACCCTGGTGCAGGCTGCGCCCGGCGAATCCATCCCAACGTAATAAAGCGATGATCTATCGTGGCCGCCTGGCGCCTTCGCCAACGGGCTATTTGCACCTGGGCCATGCGGCTTGTGATTCCGGCATCAGCACCGGAATGAGTTGTCGGCCGTTGCGGCGGTACACGCAAAAATGCGAATCGGTAGTCATGACCCGGCACCTCTTTTCTATCTCTGCCATACAGACCAGGCAGGCGTCGGCCAGTGACATCGGCAAGGTGCGATAGGTCTGCTGGAGCTGCAACAAACGGTTCACCTTTTCCTGCACCTCGAATTCAATGCGCAGGACGCCTCGCGATACGAATTCCAGCACGCCGGACGGATTGCCGCCAAAACGACATACCAGAAATTGCGCCTCCGAAAGAACCGCTTCGCACGTAAACAAAGGGGGTTCGAATCTTCCCCAAACACGACGCGCCCAGAGGTGGTGCCTGTCCCTGGCTATCAGGAGGGCGACGATCGGGCCTGTATCAACGAGTGTTCTTTCCGCCTCCGGCATAATCCGCCAGAACAGCGCCTTTCAGATACTCCTCGTTGGCTGATGCGTCCGGGGGGCCAGGCTGCGAACCCACGAGGTCCGAAATTAAATCCAGACAAGTCATTGCTTTTCGACGCCGCTTCTGGCGCAGCATGGTTTCGACACACCCGCGGACCAGCGCGGATTTAGCCACTCCCCGGCGCCGGGCTTCGTCTTCGATCCCGCGTCGAAGGGCTTCAGGCAACTTGAAAGTCATTGTCGTCACAAAGAAAAAGTAATACCTTCTGCAACAGCGCGCAATACCGAAAAAATGGAAATTACTGTTTCGACGCTGGGGACTCAGCCCTCCGAATCTCTTGACAGTTGTGCGCGTCTGCTTAGGCTCGTTACGCCATGTTGCTTGTCATTTTAACCATTAGAATCCTATGAACCATTCCTCCAAATCTGAAATAAATCGCCGTGAGTTCCTGCGGCGGAGCGCCCTGAGCGCCACCGCGTTGAGCATCGGCTCCGGCCTGGGCCAGTCTGCCACAGCGGCATCCAAAAAAATCCCGTTTGGCCTGCAGCTCTACTCGATACGCGAACAATGCAAAACCGACCTGCCGGGGATGCTGGTGACCGTCTCGAAGATCGGTTACAAAGGTGTCGAGTTTGCAGGCTATCATGGGCGCTCGGCCAAAGAACTGCGCACGCTGCTGGATGATAACGGCCTGGTCGCCTGCGGCACCCATACGCCGTATGAATCGGTGCTGGCCGATAAGCTGGGCGAAACGATCGAGTGTGAATTGGCCGGCGGTTTTTGCGTGGTGTGAGAGCCAGGGCGGAACGCAATGGTACGTGCTGGAGCACGAGAGCAGCAAAGACCCCGTGACCGCGGTTACGCGCAGCCATGAGGCGCTCAAGGCGCTGGCAAAGGCGTAACGCCTTCAGCAACACTCGTGCGGGCTGCCGGGATAAACCGGCGTCCAGTGCGGCAGATTGAGCGCGACCTGCTTTTCTTCGGCGAGGAAAATGGATTCGCGGTTTTGGGCCATTTGCTGCAATTGGGCCGTGCCTGCCGCATCCAGCGGCGTGTAGGCCTTGGCTGCTTCGATGGTTTTGTCCAAAAGCTCGACGAATGAGGTTGGAACAGCGGCCGCGACCCCCTTTTGAGAGAGGCTGAAGCGCACGGCCAATTCCACCTGGGGCGGCTCTTCCACGGAGCTGTACCACCATTCACGGTTTCTCTTGGCCCCTTTAGGCCAAGTGCCCCAGGAAAGCGGCTTTATCGCGATGACCCCAGCCCCTTGTTCATTGGCCAGCGCCAGGATTTCCTTTCCGAAATCTCGATTGTAGTACTCGACGAAATTGATCGGAAACATGACGGTGTCGAACTGGAAGGTTTTCATGGCCTCGAGGGCGGCCTTGGTCGTATGGGCGGAGAAGCCGATGTGCCGGACCTTGCCCTGTTCGCGGGCTTTGAGGATGGGCTCCATGGCTCCATCGGGTCCAAACACCTGCTTGACCTCCGAAGGGCGGACCAGGTGGTGCAACTGGTAGAGGTCGAAATGGTCTGCCTTGAGGCGTTGCAACGATCTGTCCAGCTCCATTTGAGCCCCGGCCTTGTCGCGCTTATGGGTCTTGCATGCCAGGAAATAGTCGCTGCGCTCGATGCCCTGGAGGCCAATCCCCATCTTGATTTCGGCGTCGCCGTTGCCGTAATTCGGGGCCACATCAAAGTAGTTTACGCCGCGCTCGAACGCGTTGTGCAGCGCCGCGGTCCCCTTCTCCTGGTCGCAATGGAACAGAGACAGGCCCGGAAAGCACACTACCGATACTTTGCGCCCCGTGCGCCCCAGCACGCGCCGGGGCATGCCTTGAACTCTCTCCTCGGTTTCCTCGGCCGCAAAAATATTCGGGCCGACCAATGCCGCCGCGCCGGCAGCGCCACCCACAGTCTTCAGGAACGTTCGTCGTTTCATAAGCTTTTTTCGGTTGAATGCACTTACTCTTCCCCATTTTCACTCAACGCGCAACCTTCTTCCCTGCTTGACGGCTGTTCTTTTGAGAGTTGAATATAGTGAAGCAACAGGCACTACTGAAAGGCGACCGAGTTATGGCTGATATACGAATCACCTGTCCGCATTGCCGGCAGCACATCACTTGTGACGAACTTTGGGCCGGCCACGAACTTCAATGCCCAAGCTGCCAGGGGTCTCTTACAGTGCCTGGCATTGCCCCCACGGCGGCGGCCGAGCCACCACCCGATTCTTTGGCGCCTGCACCCCCGGTTGGAGGCGCAAGGCTTTCCATCAGCCACTCGCAGGGGCGCCAAGCCGAAGCCGCCGCAGCGGCGCAGCAACGGGTGATTCCCATCCGAAACCTCGCCCCGCCTCCTCCGCCGAAGTCAAATCGCATTATCAAGTCCCTCAAGATCGCAGCCGTCGTGGCGGTTCTGGGTGTAGGAGGTTATTTCGGCTTCGTTTGGCTCAGAGGCCTGCAACAAAAAGCCAATGCCAAAAGCAATGCCGAAGCCAAGAACTCGGATGGCGGCCAAGTGGGCCACATAGCCAATCTCTACAATGCGCTGGATGCCACTGAACCCGGGCATTTTCCGGGCGATCGACGTGCCCGCGGAGCAGTTGCCTCTGCGAACGCCGCCTCTGCGGGCCAGGGGGGCGAAGCCGCCTCGCCTGCCGCCCCCGATAACACCGCTCCAAGCGCTCCCATAGTTTGGACCCTCGATTTGGCTGCCGCCAAAATCCCCCAGGACCGCGTCGGCGGGACAATCTCCGGCTCAAATTTTGTCGCCGAAACGGTGCGGATAGACCAGGTCGGTGCTGCCCAGGTGTTACGCTTGACTCAGGGCCAAATCATGTCGCCCGACCGGGAGGTCCTGATTTATCTCCATCTCAGGCCGGGAGAGAAAATCGGCGGGCAAAACCTCTCCATAACCCAAGACACCAAAAGCGGCGCGGTCTCGGAGGTGGCCAAACGTTGGAAGACCAATCCGCTCTATGGGCCCTCAATAAAGCCCTTTTATAGCGGCTACGCGATGAAACTCGATCTGGGTGAGTTCACCAATGATATCGTTCCGGGAAAGATTTACCTGGCTTTGCCGGACTCAGAGCAGACCGTGGTCGCGGGCACATTTAAGGCCGCAACCAGCCTGGCCGGAGGCGTCGTCCAGGCAGGCCCGGTTGCAACCCCCACCGCACCGGCTGCTGCGCCGATGTCCCGTTATGGCAACAGCGCCCTGGATGCGCGTTACGGGATTCGCCGGTGAATGGCCTCCAAATCGAGCTTCCTTGACAAGGTCCTGGGCCGTATTAGCCGGCTGGATACTCATGGACTGCAAACGGTAGTCCAACGCCTGGCCCGGGAGCGATCATTCCTCGAGACCCTCTTCAATACCATTGAGGATGGCGTGCTGGTGGTCGACGAAAACGGTCGCATTCTCTATTTCAACCACGCAGTCACCCGGCTGCTGGGATTGCAGGACAATGTCGAGGGCCAGCCGGTGGCGGAGTTCATCCCGGAACTGGATTGGGAGAAGCTCGCGCATTTCGCGCCAGGCGATGGGCCGCGCGTCGTGCGCCACGAGTTCGAGGTCCATTTTCCCAGACATCGTTTCCTGCGACTCTATGCCGCCCCGCTCGATCCGGAGAGCGTCCCGGGCCGCAGCACCGGCGTCGCGTTGATCCTCCACGATTCAACCGAGGCGCGGCAGGAGACCTTCGCCGCCATTGAAAGCGAGAGGATTCAAGCCCTGACACTACTGGCTGCCAGCGTCGCCCACGAAATCGGTAATCCGCTCAACGCGCTTCATATCCACTTGCAACTGATGGAGCGCGAGCTCAAAAAACTGCCGGCTGCTGTTGCGCGCGGCACTGCGCGAACGGAGGGCCGCCGCGCGGCGCCAAGACCGGACCCCGAGAACGAAACTGGAGAGATCGTCGCAAAGCTCGAGCAGTTCCTTGGGGTGGCAAAAGGCGAGATCAACCGGCTCGACTATATCGTGACGCAGTTTCTGCAGGCCATCCGCCCTACCCCGCCACAGCTCAAGCCGGCTCCCCTCAATGAAGTGGTGCTTCGGACACTTGAACTGCTGAGGCCGGAACTCGAAAGCCGCGGCCTGCGCGTGCGTACCCGCCTGGCGCGCCAATTGCCCATCACACCCATCGACCCCACCCAGATACAACAGGTCCTGGTCAATCTTATCCGTAACGCCATGCAGGCGATGACCAAGGAAGGCGCGCTCACGTTACAAACGGGCGAAGGCTCCGAGGGGGTGTGGGTCAGCGTTTCCGACACCGGCGGAGGAATCCAACAAGAGCAGATCAATCGAATCTTTGAACCGTTTTATACTACGAAGAAGAAAGGCTCGGGCCTGGGATTAATGATCGTCCAGCGCATCGTGCAGGCGCATGGAGGCCGAATTGAGTTGGAAAGCCAGGTCGGGCGCGGCACCTCCTTCCGTATTTGGCTGCCGATGCAAGAACGCAAGCCGCGCTTGCTCGAAGCCCCCATGCACGATTGAGCCTGCGGCGGCCCCTTCGAAACCGCGTCTGGACTGAGCGCCTGTTTTAAAAATCGAATTGGAGCCATTCGTCCTGTTTTGCCATTGTTTAACTTTTTCGCGGTGATTACCCTCCACCCTGCTAATTGCAAACCTGCAATGTTCCGGGATGCGATCCACAGTTCTGATAGTCGATGACGAGAAGACCACCCGCGAGGGCCTCCGGGCCGCGCTGGAGGAGCGCTACGACGTGTACCTGGCTGACGACACCAAAACGGCCATGGACCTGCTCGAAGCGGAGAGCTTCGATGTTCTGCTCACTGATTTCCGATTGCCAAATGAAGACGGTCTGAAACTGATCGGGCGGGCTAAATCGCTCTCCAAGCCACCCGTGTGCATCCTGATGACCGCTTACGGCTCCGAGGAGCTGGCCGTGGATGCCATGAAACGCGGTGCAGACGATTATATCGCCAAGGGCCGGCTGCAGATTGACGAGCTGGAGATGCGCATCGCGCGAGCCTTGCGCCAGCAGACTCTCGAGAGCGAGAATGTTTCGCTCCACCAACAGCTCGATGCGAAGTTCCGCATGGAAAGCATCATCGGCCAATCATCGCCCATGCGCGAGGTCTTCGAGGTCGTCCAGCAGGTAGCCCCGACTTCGGCTACGGTATTGCTGGAAGGCGAGAGCGGCACCGGCAAGGAACTGGTGGCCAAAGTCATTCATCAGCTCAGCCCCCGGACCAAACAGCCCCTGGTCATTCTCAACTGCGCCGCCCTGGCCCCCACCTTGCTCGAAAGCGAGATGTTCGGCCATGAGAAGGGCGCCTTCACCGGCGCGCATGAACGGCGCATTGGCCGCTTTGAACAAGCTCAGGGGGGCACGCTGTTCCTGGATGAAATCGGAGAGATCGATGCTTCCGTTCAGGTTAAGCTGCTGCGGTTCCTGGGTGAACGCACCTTCGAGCGGGTCGGCTCGAATAAGACACTCAAGGCCGATGTGCGTCTCATAGCGGCCACCAACAAACACCTCGAGGACCTCGTCAAGGCCGGCTCATTCCGCGAAGACCTTTTTTTCCGGTTGCGCGTTGTGGAAATCGAATTGCCCCCCTTGCGTGAGAGGCTTGAGGACATCCCGCTTTTGGCGGAGGCCTTTTTACGCGAGTTCGCCAAGGAATATGGAAAATCTCTCAGCAGCCTTGGCCCCGAAACGATGGAATTGCTGCTGCGTTATCCATGGCCTGGCAATGTGCGCGAACTCCGCACGGCCATCGAACACGCGGTAGTTTTGTGTCGCGGCGACAAAATAACCGCGCGGGATTTGCCGGCGGGCGTGCGGGCCAACCCGCAAACGGCCACGGCGGCGCGGCCTTTGGCTGGGGGCGGCGACCTGACCCTCAAGGAAGCCGAGAAACAGCTTATCAGCCGCACCCTGCAGGAGACCGATGGAAACCGCACCCTGGCAGCCCAAAAGCTGGGAATGAGCCGCCGCACACTTCATCGCAAGCTCCACGAATTTCATTTGGAAGGATTTTAGCGCGATTATGCAGTTGCAAAGCCTTATTCATCGATTCGAAGTCGGCACGGGCAGCCGTTTTATTCGGGCTGGCCTTGGGGTGCTGGCGCTGTTGCTGTTGGTGGTTTGTTACGATTGGCGGGCGTATCGGAACATGGCGACGCAAGAAGCGATGGATTCAGCGCAACTGGCGCGCAACCTGGCCCAAGGCCGAGGCTACACCACTTCGTTCATCCGCCCCTTCAGCATGTTCCTGCTGACTCGGCGCAACCAGGCCAGGCAAAAACAACTCGATCTCACCAAAGCACCCGACCTCGCCCGCATCAAAGGCAATCATCCGGACCTGGCCAACCCGCCGGTCTATCCGGTGGTGCTCGCCGGGCTGATGAAGGTCCTGCCCTTTAATTACGCCATCTCGAGCAAGTCTCGCCCGTTTTGGAGCCAGAACGGCAGATTCTATAGATATGAGCCGGATTTCCTCATCGCCTTGTTCAACCAGTTACTGCTTCTGGCGATGGTTACGCTCGTCTTTTTGCTGGCCCGCCGCCTATTCGATTTGCGAGTCGCGCGCCTGGCGGCGGTGATTCTCCTGGGAACGGAGGTGCTGTGGCGCTTCAGTGTTTCGGGGCTATCCACGATGCTGTTGCTGCTGGTTTTCACCGGGTTGGTCTGGTGCCTGGTGCTGCTCGAGCAGGAGGCCCGCGAACCCAAGCGCGGGCGCAACTGGCTTTTGTTGCTCGCGGTCTTTGCGGGTCTGCTGACCGGCTTGGGCGGCCTAACTCGCTATTCGTTTGCCTGGTTGATTCTGCCGGTCCTGGGCTTTGTCCTTTTGTGCTCGGGCAAAGACCGGGTGCAGGCTGGGGTCGCAACGGTTGTGGCGTTTCTGATTGTCCTGACACCTTGGGTGGCGCGCAATGTGGTCCTGAGCGGCGCGCCTTTTGGAACCGCGACCTACGCCCCGATTGAAACCACCTTTGCCTTTCCATCGTATCAATTGGAGCGATCTCTGCAGCCGGCGCTCACCGGGGTGCCCGTCGTTGCCTTCTGGTATAAACTCATACCCAACCTGCGGCAGCTCGTCCAGAACGACATCCCCCGCCTGGGCGGCACGTGGCTTTCGGCCTTCTTCCTGGTCAGCATCCTGATCGGCTTCCGCAGTCCGGCAGTTCGGCGCGTGCGCTATTTTTTGCTGGGCTGCCTGGCGGTGCTGCTGGTGGTTCAAGCCCTGGGCCGCACCCAGCTTTCGGAGGACTCGCCTGAAATCAATTCGGAGAATCTTCTGATTCTGGTGGTGCCTTGGCTCATCGTGTATGGGGTGAGCCTGTTCTACCTGCTGTTCGAGCAGATGTCGCTGCGTTACCGCGAACTGCGATACCTGGTCATTGGCCTATTCACCATCGTCGCATGTCTGCCGTTGTTGCTGATATTCCTGCCGCCCAAGGCCAGTCCCATCGCTTATCCCCCTTATTACCCTCCGGCCATTCAAACCGCCGCCGGCTACACCAAAGAAGATGAGTTGAGCATGAGTGACGTGCCCTGGGCCATGGCCTGGTACGGCCAATCTCAATGCGTTTGGCTCACGCTCAATCCACGCGCCGATTTCTTTGCCATCAATGATTATCAAAAACCCGTTCAGGAACTCTTTCTGGCCAAAGTCCAGTTCCAGCCCGAGGCCCTCTACCAGATGAGAATCACCGGTGAGCAGCCCTGGGACAGCCTACCCTTCGAAATCCTCGCGGAAATGCCGGCCCTCGCGCGCGAGCAGGGTTGGAAGACATGGCCCAAGAAGGTCGCCTTCCCGATTCGCCTGGCCGACGGGACCATGACGACATTGCCTCTTCCATACTGGCAGTATGGATTTCCTGACATATTGCTCCTGACTGCCCGCCCGCATTACCCGCAACAGGATTGATCCTCTCCTCCTCGTCCAATCGGTAGCAGGCGACGCCAGGAGGCCCTGATCCTTCTTCTGTTGGTCAGGCCGCTGGCTTGGCCCGGTGAAACTCAGGGCTGAGATCAGAGCCTCCTGGCGTCGGCTGCTACGGACCAGGACGTGGCAGATGCCGGCGATTCTATTTTTCAAACAGGCTCTTATCGGGCCTTTGCCGGCTACGCGCCAGGGGCCATCTCCTGCATCTGCGCATGTTGCTGCAGGAAATCGATCACCTTCTCATTCATAAGCTGATCATAAATCTCGATGAGCCCATTGCGTTTCTGAAGGTCTTTGAGGAATTTATCGGCTGGAATCTGATACATGGCCGCCAAATGGCTAATGCGTTGGGCGATCTCCTCCTGCGAAACCTTGATGTCTTCCTTTTCGGCTACCTTTCGCAGCAGAAACGCCACCTTCACCCGCTCTTTTGCGCCCTGGGCTGCGGCTGAATAAATCTGCTCTTTCTGCTGCTCGATGGCCTCGCGCGAGACGCCGCGCTTGGTGTTTTCCTGCACGATGTCATAGACCACGTTGCGGGTTTCGTTTGCCACGGCGCTTTCGGGCAGTTCAAAATTCACCCGGTTGAGCAGCGAACGGACGAGCTGGTTGCGGGTGCTGCGGGTCTTCTTGTAACTCAACTCGTTTTCCAGATCACGCCGCACCCCTTCCCGAAGTTTCTCGACATTTTCCGCCCCATAGGCTTTGGCAAAGGCATCATCAATCTCCGGCAACCCTTTCTCTTTGACTTCGTTGACATCGACCTCATAGACGGCCTTTTTGCCCGCCAATTGTGGCGTGACGAAATCCGCAGGGAACTCAATGTTGAGTGTGCGCTTTTCACCCGCTTTTGCGCCCAGCAACTGCTCGGCAAAACCGGGAATGAACGAGCTGCCGCCAATCTCAACCCAGAAACTCTGCTGGTGTGTGAGGCCCTTGGCTGTCGGTGCAATTTCGGTAAGCGGTTTGCCCTCCGTTGTGCCGGTGTAATTGACCACGACAATGTCCCCCGTCTGCGAAGGGCGCTCGACATTCTTATATGCGGCGCGCGGCTGGCGCAGGGCCTCGATCGCCCGGGCGATGTCCTCCTCGCTCACGGCCTTGGTTTCCAACTGGACCGGGATGCCTTTGTATTCCGGCAGCTCGAATTCCGGCGCGGTCTCAATCGTGGCGGCAAACTGCAGCGGCTGGCCCCGGCTGAACTGGATTTCTTCGATGTCCGGGTGCCCAAGCACATCGAGATTTTTGTCATCGACGGCCTTTTTATATGCCTCGGAAATCAATTTGCGCTTGGCCTCGTCCTCGATGTCTTTGCTGAATTTGCGCAGGACCATCTCGCGCGGGGCTTTGCCGGGGCGAAACCCAGGCAATCGCGCCTCGCGCTGAAACTCTTTGGTGACCGAGTCGAAGGTTTGGTCCACCTTCTCGGTCTCAATTTCCACCCGCACAAGTTTCTTACATGGGGCAAGATTCTCTACCGTGACATTCACAAGCAAAACCTTTCCGTTAAACGCTGAAAAAGTCCAGTGGCCAAGGGGCCGCCACCGTCCAGCGGGTCGATGACGGTAGGAAAAGCCCTATCACGCGTCAAGATTGGCTTTCGGGTTGCGCGCGGTGGCCCGTATTGCGCGGTTTTAACCTTTTTCACAGTCCCAATGGCCAGTTGAGCGACGCCGGTTGTACGAACCTCATGAGTGAAAGAATTACTCGGATTTACTCAGATTTGGTCAGATGGCCTGTTGGAGCGGGGTTAGGAGTGGGAGTGCGCAGGGTCGGGTGGACGATTACGTAAGTGCCATTTTTGCCCGGATAGAATCGGATGGGCTCGGATGACTTCGGATAGGCGCGGAGCGTGAGGAGTCAAAAACGAGATTATCCAGGCTTATCCGAGGCTACTAAGGGCCGGAGGCGAGGTTATCCTAGGCTATCCGAGGAAGTTGCCGCGAAGGAACGCAGAGAACGCAAAGAAAGGCTCAGGTCTGTCGAACATTCAACATCGAAGGGGGGCTGCCTGAAGAAGAGTGAACTGAAATTTGGTGAAATTAGGTGCAACCAGGTGCAATTAAGTGCAAGTCATGAGGGAGGGAGAAACTCCACGGGCTGAACATCGAACGCTCAACGTCGAACTATTCAAACATCGAAGGGATCGGGAGGCGCGGAGCTGGGGGCTGGGGAGGGGGAGAGGGGGGTGCTTTGGGGCTGTACAGCCGTCCCACCGTCCCAAGGCCGGTAAACACGGGTGATTCTCACTATTGCAACCGTCCCACTGCCGTCCCAGAGCGTCCCAACCGTCCCAATCAAAGCGCGATGAGGATTTGATGGAGACAAAAGAATCCAGGGAGCGAACATCCAACGCTCAACAGTCGAAAGGTTGGGAATTTTGATTTTAGATTTTTAATTTGCGATTGCCGCTGGACGGTGGGCGGTGGGCGGCCGGCGAGGAAAAGGGGGAAAAAGCTTGTGCGCGCGGGAAAGTGAAAATGAAGTGTAACATGTAACATTATCGATAAAGGCGCTTATATTCAGCGGATTTTCTGTTACACTTTGAAGTGTAACTTTCCCCCCCAAGGTATAACAGAGAGCGCCTTCCCGGATCATCTCGATGATGCGCCGCAGCGAGAAGATGACACTGGAATCCCCCACAGACACCGTTATCTACTGCTCCCGGGTCAACGCCAAGATCAACCGCAACTTCGAGGTTTTCAGCGCCACCGACTTCCTGGCGGCCATTACGCAGCATATCCCCGACAAAGGCGTGCAAATGGTCCGCTACTACGGCTGGTACAGCAATAAGATGCGCGGCATCCGCCACCGCGGGGTCGCCACCGCATCAGTGGTGCGC
>DASYZB010000132.1 GCA_035946615.1 Verrucomicrobiia bacterium | reverse complement strand
AATAACAAGATCCGAGTGGCTACCAGACGGTCCTACGGCTTTCGCACCTACGATGCGATGGAAATTGCCCTGTATCACACGCTAGGAAAGCTCCCCGAGCCCAATGAGTTTACCCACAGATTTTGCTGACGAGGCCAAATTATGTACCTATGATTGCTTTTGGGATGGTTTTGTTTGCTGCAGGGCTGTTGTTTTAAAAGGCGGCGCACCCCTGGTTTTCCCGTCTCTGTGGCTTCCGTTCTGCAGGTTTGACGGTGAGTGTGTCATGGTGGCTGGCTGTGACAAGCAACAAATGCGACAAGGTGCGGCGCAAAGTCCGTGTGGAAAAAGCCGTGGGGGATGGTGAGTGGCCGGCATGAGATTCTTAATGGGCCTGGCGCGGAGGGCGGGGCGGGCGCGCTACCCGCCCCGGGCTGGGTGTTACGCCGCTGCTGTTAGGAGGGCGGCGGTGGCGTCGATGGCGCTGTAGTCGAAGTCGATTTCTTCGATGAAGCGGACGGCGAGTTGGTCGTTGATGAAGAGGACATGATCGGAGGTGTCCATGCGGGGGGCGCCGTGCTCGCCGAACCACCAGAATTCGATGGCGCCAAAAACGGCGAGAGGTTTGTCTGGAGCTGCGGCGACGCCGTAGGGTTCGAGGACGTCGGTCCAGATGATGGGGTAGCATTCTGCGCCCCCCGGATTTGGAATCAAGGCAAAGCTAGAGCGTCTGCTGGTAATTGGGCAGCCAGATTCTGCGCCCCCCGGATTTGGAATCAAGGCGAAGCCGCGTTAGCCCGCTGTCGTGGCGATGTGGTGTGCTGGAGCCCATTGGGTGCCTCTCGGTGGTTCGTAGGTGAGAGGGGCTGCGGAGGTGGGTTTGCCAGGACGGGCGGCGGACCCAGGGTGTTGGCTTGAAGGTGTCAGGATGTACTTTTGGAGATGGAGTGCGAATGGGTAGAGGACTGGGTGGGGGGTTCCGTTCTGGTCCAGCGCGGTTGAGAGATGCCGTTCAAGCCGCTTGATTGCCTTTCGAACGCCATCATTAACGCGCCGGGCGCTGTCCTGGGAACGGCTGGCGTGACGCCGCTGGAATTCAGAGATGGCCTCCAATTCGCGGAGGGCTTCGGCTTTGACGGGTTCGGATTCGTCTTCGGAGTCGAGGATGGCTTCGAGTTCTTTTTCTTTTTTGAAGATGGCGCGCATGGCCTGGGCGTCGTCGAGGGAGAGGCTGCGTTCCTGGATGCGCGCACGGCTTTGCAGGGGGGCCGCCTTGCCGGTGGTTGGGTCAACGATGGGGGCGAGGCCGAGTTGCTGGCGATAGATTTCGGGGATTTTGGCCATGAGATCGATCGCATGAATTGGCTGTTCGGGGGGGTTGTAGAGGAGCCAGGCGACGTACAGGAGTCCTTTTTCGTGGCGGATGTCGGCTTCTTTGAAGTCGAAAATCAGGTGCCAAACGCCCAGGCCTTTTCGGAGGGCGTAGCGTGGTTTGTGGATGATGGCGGCGGGCGCTCTTTCGGTTTCGGGGGTGAAGCGCAGAAAGAGGTGGGCGGGCGGTTGGCGGGCGGTCAGGGTACCTTGGGGGGTGAGCGTGACGGTTGTGTCGAGAGGGAAGAAGGCGGCGCCGTAGTTTTCGAGGATTGCGAGGGCTGTGGCGTCGATATGGGTGCTGGTGGGAGCGAAGAGGAGGAAGGGGCGGCGGAGGTGCGCTGCGAGTTGGGCGACGGTGCTGCGGAACTCCTCGGGGAAAACGTGGATGGTCAGGATGGCTGGCACTGCCGCTGACGACCAGGAGCCGACCTGGGCGGCGTTGGCCGGGTGGAGGAATTCGAATTTCGGGTTTAGCTGGAGTGTTTTGCAGAGGGCGCGGCCAAGGCTTTGCCAGTTGAGTTGAAGGGGGGTTATTTGTTCCATGGTGAGGTGGATGTCCGGGCAGGTTGGCGGGTCGCAACGGCAGACGGCAATGGCGCCGGTGTGGTCATGCCGGAGGATGATGTCGTGGTTGCAATGGCAGAGTTTGCACCGGCGGGTCAGGGGGAGAACTTCAGCGGGATGCAGGCAGAGTGTTTGGAATTGTGGAAGGTTCGGGCCAAGGAGGGTGCGCCACTGGTCTGGCGTGGCGATGAGGCCTGGGACCTCCTCGAGGGCATGCCAGGGATTCTTGGACATCGTGGGGCCTGTGTGTTGCCGGCTATTTTGGGTTCTCGGGGCCGGCTCAGCAGCGAACGGTGAGGGCGTGCCGGTGGTGGTCCACGGTGTCGTCGTCGTTATCGTCATCGGTGTCGGGGAATGGCAATGTTGCGGCGGCGATGGCGATTAGCAGGAGGATGGCTGCTGCTGCTGGTGGCATTTTGAAGCCGTGTTTGTTGAGCCAAAGGTAAATTGTTGTTGGATCGTGTGGCGGGTGTATTGAGATTGTATGTGGTGGGACGATCTCGACGGTGAGGGGTCCGTCACCGGCCTTGGGTTGGATGCGGAAAGTGGCGCGGGTTATTTCACCGGCTGGTGGGATGGGGTTGGGGCATGTTGAGCAGAAAAGGTCGTCGCCCTTTTTGATGCTTATTTGGTTGTTGGAGTTTTCCCAGGTTATTTCGAGCTGGCGGAGTGTGATTTTGGCGAATGCCGGGATGTCGAATGTGCTGAGGGCATCGCGGCCCTGGGTGCGCAGGGGTTCGAGGGTGAAGTTGGGGGATTCGGGAGATTCTGTTGATTTGTCCGGACAGTTTGGGTCGTTAGCGATCATAAAACTCGCTTTCTTGTTTCGGGCGTTTAACACCTTATTAATACGCGCGGGCGAGACCGGCTGTATTTCTCTGCAGACGCATCTTGCCCGCGCTGCCCTACTGTTAGGGGGATGGGTTCCCTAAACGGCTGATTTGTGTAAAGCGAAATTCGTGCCAAAAAACCGTACTTTCCCTGGGCGCATGGGTACGGGGGTTGCTGGTTATGGGGGTTGGGGGAGTGTCTCAGGGTGGGGCAGTGGTGTGGGGAAAATGGACGGGGTGGGTTGTGAAAACGCCTGAGAGCCCGAAAAAGGCGCGGCGCGTTCTACTCTTGGGGATAGAGGAGGATGCGGTCGTGGACGAGGACGACGAGGTCGTTTTTGCCGTCACCGGTCATGTCGGCGATGAGGGCTTCGCGGGGTTCGGGCATGTCGCTGCGGCGGCCACGGAAGGTATGCTCCTCGAAGACCTGCCAGCGATTGGCCGGGATGAGTTTGTGGTGTGAGTCGAAGAGGACCAGGTCGAGATAATTATGAGCGGTTTCAAGGAAGACGAGGTCTTTGCGGCCATCGTTGTCGAGGTCGCCGGAGATGACGTCGTTGAGATAGCCGTCGTGGATGGGGGTTTCATAGCCGTCGAGTTCATCGAGTTCCCAGGCCTTGCCTTGCAGGGGCAGCCAGGCGACTGCGTTGAGCCCGAGCAACGCCAGGGCATTGCCATTGGCGGAGGTCCCCAGTGAAACGCCTTGGAGGTTGCTGAAGTCCGCGATGGGCAATGGAATGTTGCGGGTGACACGGAAGACGCCGGAATCATCGCGCTCACAAAGGGTGAGGGCCTTGCGCTCGGCATCCAGCAGGAAGAGTGAGGGGAGCCCGTTGGCACAACCCGGCATGGCAGCGGCGGCGACGAGGCGCGAATTGCGCGAGGCCCCGTTGATCTGCTCTTTGACCTTAAAGGCCCAGCCCTCTTCATTGTTGGCCTCCGCGCCGGCCTGCTGCCGTTCCAGAACGACCGCGCGCAGGAAGTTTTTTTGAGTGAGCAACAGCTCGGGTTTGCCGTCGCCGTCGATATCGGCGGAGCTAAGCCAGGGCTGGTCGATGGCGCCACCGGGCGGGGCGACGTCGATCTCTTGAAAATCTTTGCCGGGCACTTGCCGCAGGATTTTGACTTTCTCGTATGGGATCAACACCACCAGGTCGGGCAGGCCGTCTTGATCGACATCATGGAAGACCATGGTTGTGGGATTGGATTGAAAACTTTCGCTCAACTTTTGTTTGCGAGTCTTGCCATCGGCGGTCCGCGTCACCAGCGAGCGCTTGCCGTCCTGGTCCATGATAACGGCCAGGACCGGTTTGCCCTTGGGTTGCAGTTTGCCCACGGCCATGGCCAGGGGCTTGCCCTCGAACGGCAGGAGCGTCGGGAATGGCAGGCGGCCCTTCTCGTCCAAACGGGTGACTCCGACGCACTTTTCATCGGCGCTGAGCATGAAAATCTCAGGTTTCCCATCGCCTTGCCAGTGGGCAACGGCCAGGTCGCTCACCCCGGCCAGGCAGGGAAAGGTCTTTGGAGAAGCCAGGGAGCCATCCTTTTCCTGCAGGTACAGGGAAATCTGCCCGCTCTCGGGTTCAGCCACGACCAGGTCGGGCAGACCGTCGCCATTGACATCGGCCCAGACCTGGCCGCGCCGCGCTTTGTCGGTTTTATTGAGCGGGAGCACTTGGAATTGGCCCCGGCGGAAACAACCGGACAGCGGTTGGGCCTGTTTAAGGACAAATTGGGAAACGGCGGCGCGCCCGGAGTTCAGGGCGATGGTCATGATGTCGGTTTTGCCGCGCGGTTCGAGGTTATCGGCCCAATAGGAGCGGATGGGAGCGGCTGAAAAGTACAACTCCGGGCCGAGCTGGCCATCGGGTTTTTGGAGGCGAAAGCGGAAGGGGTTTTTGTCCTCCCAATTGACCAGGAGCAAGTCGCTGCGCCCATCGCCATTGATATCGACGAGCTGGATGGATTTCGCAGGTGAAGAGAGCGGGATTTTTTGCGGTTCACCCAGCGTATGGTCGGCCTGTTGAGGAAGAAAATAGACGTAATCCTCAGCCAGGAGAACCAGGTCAGTGCGCCCGTCGCCATTCAGGTCGCCCGTGCAAAGGGCATTGGGGGAGAGTTGGCCGTCGTCAATAGGCCAGCGTTTGGGGATGCTCCAGCCGTTGGCGCCCTGGTTGTACAGGACGACCAACTCTTTTGGGTCGCCGTAATAGGCGATGTCTGGGCGGCCATCGCCATTAAGGTCCGCCACGACCAGGCAGGAAATCCGCTTTTCAGAGGCGATGGATTCAATCCGGAACCGGGCATCGGGCGGCAATTGGTTGATCTCGCGTCGAGGCGAGGCATAGGGATTGCGGACCCGGTTGGTTTTGGCGGTTTGATTGTAGAGCAGGTTAATCTTCGAGCGGGCGTTATTGACCACAATGAGATCATTGAGGCCGTCGCCGTCCAGGTCGGCCACGTGCAACTGGGAAATCTGGTTGTCGATGGGAAAAATTTCCGGACCGGTAAAGCCGAAGTGGTTGCGGTTCGTTGTGGCCGCCGAACCGTTTAGAATAAGCCCAGCCGTAGCCAGGGCCGCTGCGCAGAGAGAAAAATATCGGGATAAAACCATAATTTTCAACGTGACAGAAAATGCCAGCCGGCGGGGGTGTTGGAAAGGTAATTCGGGAAAAGCATTGCCGAGCTCGGCGTGCGCGCAGAAACGGTGCGACGACTCGTGCGCCGGAAGGTGCTTCGAAAACTGCCCGGACTTCGCCGGATCCTGATCTCCCGGAGCGAACTGCATCGCTACCTCAATCCTCACTGAGCCACCGCATTGCGCTTAGAGAACGCGATCACCTGAAAATTGGCCAAGAATTGGCCAAGCACGCTTTTTCGATTTTCCCGGCGTTTGATTCGAATCGCGGAAGTGCTTGCCAGACGGGAAGAAGAAGTGGTGCCCCGGCTAGGACTTGAACCTAGAACCAATTGATTAAGAGTCGGTTTTTTATAGACGCACTAATCGTGCCAGTCCCGAGACGTTATTTTATCGGAGTGCATTTCATCCCGTGCTTATGCGGTCAGGATGCACTTTCATTTTTTTAACGTGAGAGCCGTTGCCAAGGGGCAAGGTTTTTATACAGGGTGCGGATTTTTTATATGCACGGCTTCGCTTGTCAGGTTTGTCAGGAGTTCTGACTCCGATTGACGTTCAACCGCACCTTCTTTACGCTCGCCGTGGTGTTTGTGGACGCCTGAACAATGCGGACAAGCGTGCCTTGCCATGCAGATCAAGAAAGACGTTGTTTCTCACATGGAATCAAACCATCCGGGCTTTAGGTTCGCTTGGGCAAAATCTGTTTTCTACAACTTTCGCCGGGTCCACGAAGACGGATTGTACGATTGTATTTTCTTTCAACGGGACGGAAAAGCCGGTGCTTTGGCTGTTGAAGTTGCTACAACTTATGACCCGTGCTGGAATGGAGCGGGAGGTTCTCCTATCGGAAGGAACACCGGCCTTTCAAACCTGAAATTTGGACGACGTGCTATTGAAGTAGAACTGAACTGGTATACATACGGAAATTCAATGAGCGAACTACACTTAGTTTTAAACGAGATTTCCGGGGATGTACGAAATCATGCGATGGATTTCTTTACCAAGTCAGCGGAAACGTTGCGGTCCGATAAACTGCTTCAATACGGACTTGCGGTAGTGCGTCGTTGGAAACCTCTTGACGAATGCGATCGCCTTCCTCTTGAAGCCGATTATAAGGGCGGGTACCCCCTGAAAAATCGGTTGTTTGAGAAACTTGAGGGGGATTTGCGTCAATTTGCCGCAGATAGCGGTCTTTCAACGGAAGAAGTTGGGTCGTACACCTCACAACTCTTATACAACTTTAGACAGCAAGGTTGGGCATGGGAGAATTGGAGGACGTAGCCTTACTTCGAGTTCCCCGATTTCCGTGTAGCCGCCCTGCTTTTCTTTCATGGCGTGACCGGACCAGAATTCCCGCCACTTGTCAAGGATTTGTCAGAGTATAATAAATCGGATATTAATTTTATTTTGTGTAAGTGATTGATTATGAAGTGGTGCCCCGGCTAGGACTTGAACCTAGAACCAATTGATTAAGAGTCAACTGCTCTGCCAATTGAGCTACCGAGGCAACCGATTGAGGCAACCGAACGGTGGAGAAGATTGTGGCAAGCGGGGGTTTTGTCAATAAAAGCCGGGCAGCAACGACACGGCGCACAAGCCTGAGCGCCTCCCGCCTGTCAAAATTCGCCTTGTCCGTCTCCCATCCCCCCGTTGCATTCTCCTGTTCAATCCCAAAGGGTACGCCTAAAATACTGAAGATCAGCAGAACGAGGGCGAGGATGATGCGACCGGGTGCATTTTCCAAAAGCGCGCCAAGCCAAAAGAGCGCACCAACAAGGCGCACCCATACACACGGTGAAAGAAATGTAAGAAAGAGGAGAGCAATGGCGCAATGAAAAAGGCGGCCCCACTCAGAGCCGCCTGAACCTAACTAACCACCATTACAAGGAACCGCTGGTAAGCTAATCGAGCCTCTGTTTCGGACAATGGGGTGAAAACCCCAAAATTTGGCTAATTTTGCATTTTTCATTGAAAAGAAGCCACTTGACAAAGTTTCCGACAAAGTTTCCGACAAAGGAAGGCAAGAGGCGGCGGCTAAATGTCCGATCCGGGATGGACCAATTTCCCATTCCGGTATTACCGAGCCGGATTGCCTTGAGCAAAATCCTTGAGTGTAACTCCGCAACCGCCGGGCTGAGCTCCTTCTATCGCGTGAAGAGCCTGGCGGGCCTCGACCACCACCGAGGTACTCGGCTGGATGCAGTGCGAAACCAAAAGTACGAGAGCCTATTTTTCTGTTCTCCGCTTTCTGGTTTTTCTTCTCTCCCCATGATTCTGTCCTCTCAATGGTTCCTGGCGCTGACGCGCAGGCCGAGCTTCTCAGCCGCCTCTGCGAAGGACAGGGCGGCCTTTTCGGAAGTTACGCCGGCGTAGGGATCGTTGGTAATCAGGATATTGCCATCGAGGTCCAAATAGTCGCACAGTTCAGCCAAATGTGCGGCGGCGCTGATGAGGATGCTCGTTTCGATCATGCAACCGATCATCGTCTTGAGCCCGGCTTTGCGCGCGGCTTGGAGAGCAGCAAGACCGGCGCTGATACCACCGGTCTTGACCAGTTTCACGTTGACGCCATGAAAACATTTGGCCGCCTCCTCGATATCATCGGCTAAATGATACGATTCATCGCCAAAGATGGGCAGAGGGGACCGTTCCTTAAGCCAGGCCCAGTCTTTGGCCGGGATGCTGGCGGGCATCGGCTGCTCGACAAACTGGATGCGGCCGTCCTGGGCCAGCCATTGAATGTTTTCCAGGGCTTGCTCCTTGGTTTTCCAGCCTTCGTTGCCGTCAACGCGGATAGTTTTTTGGGGGGCGACCTCGCGCAGGGCCTGGAGATTGGCTTTGTCGCCGGGGACACCGAGCTTCATTTTGAGGATGGGGTAGCGGTCGGCCTCGACGACCTTTTGGCGGATGACTTCCGGTTTGTCGATGCCAATGGTAAACGAGGTAACATGGCGCCCTTCGCGGAAGCCGAGTCCGAGGAAATCATAAACAGGCTGCCTGGCACGTTTTGCCGCGCCGTCGAGCAAGGCGATGTTGAGGGCGCATTTGGCGGCCATATCGTGCCGGGAAAGGGTGTCGAGATAGGTCATGCTTCCGTCGATGTCGTTGAAAGAAAGGCCGCGCGGGTCCACCCGTTTGAGGAAGCTTTCAACGGTGGTGACGGATTCTTTGTAACGCGCGCTGGGGGCGGCTTCGCCCAGGCCGCTGGTGCCGTCAGCGCCGGTCAGTTCCACGATAACGACTTTGGCGGCTTTGGTGGCCTGGGTGCGGGCGATGGCCCAGGTATGGGCCAATTGGAGTTCGAGTGGTTTGAAAGTCAGTTTCACTGGGCATACGGAAGCGGAAACCGGAGGAAAAAGCAAATGTTGTGTTACGACTGAGTTTTTCGCTAATCCTCTTCCAAGGGTTGAAATGTATGACCAGAAGCGCATCACTTTTGCGCTTTCAGGATTCATGCCACTATAGAAAAGGGATTAAACCGCGGAACACGCGGAATACGCGGAATACGCCTGATTCTTTCGCGTATTTCGCGTATTCCGCGGTTCGAAAGAATTTGTTAAAGTCGGGATCAAGCTCGACGCGGTTCGGGGACAGAGAGCTGGGGGCAGATCTTTCGGGACAGGTTGATTTGGGCTCCGCTTGTGCTAGTTTGAAGCAGTTCCCATTATGCGCACTATGATAAAATGGAGTTGCGCGTCCACTCTCGCGACGGGGTTGTTTTTTGGCGCGAGCCTGCCGGCATCATTTTCGGCGGCAGCGCTGCCCCTGCTGCCAGGGCTCCTGGCGGCGACGAAATCGGGCAACGACTTAATGTTGTCGTTTGCGACCACCAGCACGAACTATTACGGGCTGCAGATGCGCCCGGACTTGTTGGCGCCGTGGACCAATTTCCAGGCCGGGATTCAGGGCTACGGAACCGTGAGGTCGGTTATTGTCAGCAATGCAGCCTCGGCCAGCCAGGGGTATTACCGGCTGACGCTCCAACCCAAGCCAACGCAACTGCTGTTGGCGCAGTCCACGGCGTTCGCGATTCTCGGCTACGACTGCGGCGGCATCTCCGAGCAGGTCTATGCAACCGGCTTCGATCCCGCCAGCGGAAATCCGACCGGCACGGTGGACCTGAAGACCTCTTGCAGCACCGGCAGGGCCGGGAGTCCCCCCTCTGTACACACGGCCTCGGTCACTGTGATGTGGGATTGGGCCGGCAACGTGGTCTCGACGAGCACGCCCGCGAGCGGGGCCCGGGCCAACCCGGCGTTCATTGCCACCGACGGGTTCAAGGACATTCTTTATAACGGCGGCGCGAACGCGTATCTCATCGTTCCGGTACCGGGGGCGCCGACGGGTGTGACTGCCGTTCAGTCGGGCGACCAGTTTCGGGTTGCCTGGATGCCGAACGGAGTCAACCCGGCCGCCATCACGTCATCGACGCTGACAGCGGCGCCTGTCAACTCAACGGCTTCAGTGCTCACAACGACCGTGGCCGGGCCGGGCGCGAACGGGGTCATCCCGATGCTGCAGCCCCAGACGACATATCAAATCACTGTGGTGAGCACCAGCATCGGCGGAACCGGTCCGGCCTCGACTCCGATTGATGTAACGACCGAGGCGGCCTCGATACCACCTTCGGCCCCGACCAATGTCATGGCGAGTTGGTCGAACCCAGACCCCACCGGGACGAACGACACGCTGGTGGCCACGTGGGCGGCGGCGGTGGCCGGCGACAGTCCGATTGATCAATATCAGATTACGATCATTGGCAGCGACGGTGCGGGCACGTTGACGGAGGCGGTGTCCGGAACGGCGCTGACGGCGTACTTTAGCGTGGATTACATCCCGAACTGGTCGGTGACAGTGAAGGCGCACAATGCCTTCGGATGGGGTCCTTCGTCGAATGTTTTTAATCTGGGGGGCCTGTAAAGAAAGACGAGACACGAATTTCACGAGTTTTAACGAAGGGGATTTGCGTGTTCCAAACCTGTTGATCGCGGACTGGACCATCCCATAAACCCTTCGCTTCCCCGGCCGAGGCAAAAGCAAATCTA
This sequence comes from Verrucomicrobiia bacterium, assembly GCA_035946615.1. Classification (NCBI taxonomy): domain Bacteria; kingdom Pseudomonadati; phylum Verrucomicrobiota; class Verrucomicrobiia; species Verrucomicrobiia bacterium. The sequence continues at coordinate 89,965 of DASYZB010000132.1, read as the reverse complement.
TAAATTCAAAAGGTACTGGGGGGACCATGGGATGGATTACACACAGAGGGACCCCTCTCCCCTTCGCGGCTGCACTGCTCCCTCGGCCGTCTCTTGCGTTATCAGGCTGGGCGTTAAAATGCTTTTATGAAGACGCTGACTGTAACTCAAGCGAGGAACAACCTTGGGCTCTAATGAAACGCGCGCTCGCGGGGAAGGACATTGGCACCGTGTCATTAATTGAAATTGAAAGGAATTTGCTTTTTGGCACGGAGTTGTTTTGTACGCTGCGCGGGTGACTGAGCTCGTTAGCCGGTCGCATCAATCTGAGCGCATTCGATTCGCTAATAGACGCGCCTGGAAGAATCGGCTGGGCTGCTCTATTACCGGTCTTCTCGATGACACGCCACCTCTCAAATCTCCACGCGTTGGCGCCCTCACGCACAAAGGTCATAATAACCGTCACGGCTGGCTCAAATGGCGCATGACACCGAACGGTAGCTCGTTCTGAGGTCGGTGAATCGGCATTCACGGATTCAATTCGAGCGAGAGCAAAGCGCCGCAGCAATTTGAACTCGCGCTTTCGAGCGGCGAAGCGCACCAGTTCCCAGCGCTTCTTGGCGACAATGCTCACAATCTGGCGCACCTCGGCAGCAGTCAATGACGTCTGGGCCGGACGTGGCGAACGGAGATTCCAAAACCGTGCGATCACCACAGCCACAACTACAACAATGGCTCCCAATATGAGAGCTGTGCCTCGGAATTTCCTCGGAAATGGGCCCCCTACTTTGCATATTTTTTTCACAGGCGTCCCATAAGGGGAAAGTTTCGCGTTGGCCCATTGATTTTCAGGGGTTTCGTTAGGCTTGGTGCCAAAATGAGATTTTGAGTTTTGCGGATCGAGTTTTTGGCCGATTGCGTCCTCTGGTTTTTGTAGCCTGCTGTCCCATAGCAGGCAAAAGCAAATCTATCAATTCAATAAATAATCAATATCAGTTTATCAATCGTCCGGAAGCGCGAGACCCTTCTGCCACTTTGGCGCCATTGTGTTCAGCGGTTGTTCTCATCAGGCCGCAGCCACTTTTGGGGTATGGGGTGGGCCTCTTCCAAAGTCCTGGGGCGCGGAGAACGGCCGGCCTGGTTTTCGAAGACGAACACACCCTTTTTGTTGCCAACGACAATATCAGGGAATTTCTTGCTCGAGACGAAGCCGGCGGTGACTTGGGTTCCGACGCCGGAATTGTCATCGATGAGGTGTGGGACGTAATCGACCTGGCCATCGGCGTGGCGGACCAATTGGAACCAGTAAAGGACGGCCTGCCCGTTGGAATCCGGGTCCGGGCCATTCTTGCCGTGCGCCCAAAAGCGCTTTCCGGTGACGATATCCATTAAGCCATCGCCGTCGATGTCGGCCAGGGCCAGGGCGTGAAGCTGGGAAAAAGCGACGCCATATTTGTTGGGTGTGGCGTCTTTATTGAGGATCAGGTGTTGGCGGAAGGTGATATTGCCGTTTTGGCGGACCTGCTCGTACCAGGCCAGGCCGTAGCCGTGGGCGTTGAGGCTGGTGATGACATCATTGAGGCCATCTCCATTGACATCATAGACGAGCATCTGGGCGGCCTCGTCGGCAAAGTGGAATGGGTGTTTAATCCAGACCGGGTCGTTTTCCAGAGAAGCGGGCTGTTCCCACCACCCGTCTTTTTCGAGAATATCCACCCGGCCATCGCCATTGATGTCGCCGCATCCGATGCCATGGGTGAAGCGCTGGTAGTTGCCTTTGGGTGAAACAGGATGGAATTTCCAAGGGGCGGCGGGGTTCTTCCAATCGGCCTGGGCATAGCCGATGTAGCCGCGGGAACAACAGAGTATCTCAGGGCGGCCATCGCCGGTGATGTCGGCCAGACCGGGCGATTCATCATCCACCACATCGAAAATCACGTGGCGCGCCCAGTGTCCTTCGGCGCCCCTGGGATTTTCGTACCAGGCAGCTTCTTTTCCCGGAAAGCCATAGACCAGAATATCGGGCCACCCGTCGTGGTTGAAATCATAGGCGAACGTCAGGAAGCACTCCGAATAGGCATTTTTCTCGCCAAGCGCCCCTTCGAACCCGGGGATTGTCTCCTCGGCGCCATCGGCATTTTTGCGTTTGAAGGTGGCCGTGGCCGGAGCGAACTCGTGGCGTTTCTTGAAATCCGGTCCTTCGTACCAGAAGGGTCCCGAGCAGACATCGATTTTGCCGTCGTGGTTGAAATCTGCAATGTCGGCGCCCTCAGCCCAAAACTGATCGGTCAATTGAATCTTCTTGAAAGTGGGGAGGAGGTCTCCGGCGGAGGCGAATGAAATGGCCGTGCAGAGAGCGACTGAGGAAAGCAGGACTTTAAACATGGGGGAATGCTTGACAGTTTTGGACAGGGTGGTCAACCTTGTTCCTCGCCTAAGAGCCGGCTGAAGAATATGAGCCGGGATGCTGACTATCCGGTAGCGAATGCGGTTTCACGCCGTGATTTCCTGAAACGCACGATGCTGGTCTCGTCTGCGGTTGCGGGCTACGGGGCGGCCCCGCTATCTGAGGCCAAGGCGGCTGAGCCAGGGCGCTGCCCGATTGTGGTTTTCAGCAAAGTGTACCAGGAGCTTGGGTTGAATTTCAACGAAGCGGCGGAGGTTAGCTCGGAAGCGGGACTCGACGGTGTTGATTCCCCAGTTCGCCCAGGCGGGGAAATTGAACCGGAACGAGTAGCTGAGGAACTTCCTCGCTACGCCGGCATCCTCCGCGAGCGCAAGTTGCAAATCCCGCTGTTGAGCACAGGGATTCTAAGCACGGCCACGCCTCATGCGGAGGATGTCCTGCGAGCTGCTGGCACGGCGGGGGTGCAGTATTACCGGATCGGCTTCATCGAACGCGAGGCCGGGGTTTCGAGTGAAAAGCAAGCGCGCGAGGTGCGGGCGCGACTGAAGGACCTGACGGCTCTGAACAAAGCCATCGGAATTGGCGCTCTCATCCAAAACCATTCGCCGGCGGGCAACCACACTTACTTTGGGGGTGATTTGCGTGAGATCGCAGCGGCGCTCGAAGGGCTCGACCCGGCCCAAGCCGGGGTTGCCTTTGACATCGGCCATGCCCTGGTGGTGCATGGGGCGGAATGGAGACGCTACTTCGAGTTGGTGAAGCCGCATTTCCGGATCGCATACGTCAAGGACGTGGCGGCGGGCCGGCGGTGGGTGCCGTTCGGACAGGGGGACATCGCTGGCACTGGCTATTTCAAATTGCTCAGGCAAATGGGATACCATGCCCCAATCTCGATGCACATGGAATACGACTGGACAAACCACGGCAAAAACAAGAGCCGCGCCGGGTTGGTGAAAGCGCTCAAAGAAAGCCGGGCCGCGTTGGAGGGCTGGTTGGCGGATGCGTGAGTGGCAAAACAGGGCCAATGACAAGGTCAGTTCCAACCCTTTGTAGGAGACGAAGTAAGGGGTCTCTGATCAATGGTGTTCGATGTTGAATGACTCCCGCGCCCCGCTCACGTGAGCGGGGCGACGTTTTCCTGTCCGACGCGCGTTCGGGGACGCGTTCCCCCGACGGGAGGTCGTCGGGATACAACGGCACTTCAACCTACAGCGTCAACCGGCTCAAGGATGCCGAAAGTTATCCGGGGACTCCTCCCGCAAAGGTTTGGCGGCCTCATAAAGCTCAATTTGAGCCTCGAGCGCCTGCGCCAGGGAGTTGCCGGGCGGTTGAGAGGCCAATTGCAAGGCCCGGCGCGCAGTAGCCGCTGCCTCGGCAAAGCGTCCTGTTTCGGCAAAAGCAGCCGCCAACGTGCCGAGCGCAACGGGGTTCCTGCCGCCGGTAAGGGTATTGGCGCGCCGTGCCAGTTCGAGCGCGCGGGGCCCGTTGCGTAGAGAGGCTTCGGCGGAGGTCGCCAGGAGCATGGCCAGGTTGATACAGGTGTTTGCGCTGGCCGGTTCGAGAGCCAGCGACATCTCATACTGTTCTGCGGCTTCGCGCTCGTGGCCGGTCGCGCGAAGCGCATTGGCCAGGTTATTATGCGCATGGGCCGAGCTGGGCCGGATTTCAACGGCCCTTTGGAAATGAGCGATGGCCTCATCCACCGCGCCGGCTCTAAACAAGAGCAGGCCCAGGTTATTGTGGGCCAGGTCGGCATTGGGGTTTTGCGCCAGAGTCGCATGATAAAGGGTTTCGCTGTCGGCGAAGGTGGCGGCCTGGCGCCAGGTCTGCGCGGCCAGGCCAGGCAGCAGCAGCGCTGCAATAATGTAAATCAGGCCGCGGGCCTCCAGAAGTTGCGCGCCGCCTGTTACCAGGGCGGCACCGAGAGCGATCAGGCCGAGACACGGGAGATAGGTCCAATGGTCACACACGAACGAGTAGCGCATGAAATAACCATTCATAAAACCGAGCAGCGGAAAAAGCGTGCCGGCGAAGTAAAGGACAGCCGCCAACGGGCCGCGACCAATACGGGCGCGCAAGGCCCAAAGGGCCACGAGGCTGGCGGCGGCTGAAATGGGGTAAAGCCATTGCAGGAGCGAATGGGACTGGAGCTGCCAGCGAGGATAAATGAAACAAAGGTGAGCCGGTAAAACGAGCTTGCCAGCGTAGAACCAGAGGGCGCGTCCGGCGATGAGACAGCGCTGGGCCCAGGAGAGGTCCCATTCCGGGCCGTTGGCGCCGACATGATGCCGTTCGAGCCAGGAGGTCAACAATCCCAAACCAATTGTCAGCGCAAAGAATGGCAAAGCGGGCAAGACATCCTCGCGCAGGCGAATCGTCCCGGTCTTCCACCAACAGATTAACAAAAGCACAGCCGGAAATGCGAACGTGGTCGCCTTCGCCAGGTAAGACGCCAAAAAGAGGACGAGAGCGCCCAGGTAAAACCGCCACTCGCGCGGCAAGGGTCCGGGTTTGGCAGGCACTCTGTCGTCATGTTTCCAGAAGCGCGTGAAGCGTCCGTAGCACAATAAGGCGCCCAGAAACAGGGCCAGCGAGAGCACATTCTTGCGCTCGGTGATCCAGGCGACCGATTCGGCACCAAGGGGGTGAAATGCAAAAATGCCCGCCGCCAATCCAGCGCCTGGAACATCGAGGCGCCGAAGCAATTTCCAAAAAAGCAGCGCGTTGAGAATGTGCAGGAGAACATTTTCCACGTGATAGGGGAGCGTCCAAAAGCCCCAAAGATGGTAATCGAGCCAGAAGCTGCTCGCCGTCAAAGGATAGTACTGCTGCAGGGCGGTGAGATGACTCCATATCTGTCCTAAGCCCGACAAGCTGCCGAGCAAGTTCTGCAATTTCAAAGTCCAGGCGTCGTCGTCCCAGACAAATCCTCCGTCGAGGCAAGGGCCATACGCGCACAAGGTCCCAATCACCAGCAGAAGGATGGGCAGCCAGCCTCGCAGCCACCATACACGCGCCCAATCCAAGCCTGCCTGCGTGAAGCGCCCGGGGATGACCTGAGCAAACCTGACGGGCTGGGGAGTTCGTTGCAGCCGCATTGGGCTGCAGTTTAAAAGGTCGCGAAGGCAGATTCAATATTCGGATTTGCGTCGTCCCCTGTGCAGGGCTATGGACAAAGTGCAGGGCAGGCGTCCACGCCTGCCGGGTTAACCGGGCGTCTCGCCCGGTTTTGTGAGGTTCTGGCGGCGGGGACGCCGCCAGAACCCGCAGGCGAGACGCCTGCGCTACTTTGTCACTGGCCGTCCCGTTGCGCCGAAGTCTATTTTGCTCTTGGTTCCAGGGTCTCTTTTGTTACTTTACCGCGCATGGAAATGTTTCATCGGATTTTGAAAACCGCCATGGAAGGCGGGGCTTCGGATGTCCACCTCAAGATCCAGACGCCCGTTATCTTCCGGATCAACCGCCAGCTCATTGCCATCGAGTGTCCCCTTCCGACCCAGGATTGGATGAACAGCATCGTCGAACAGATCACCCCCGCTCACCTCAAAAAGAGGCTCGAACAGGAGCGTGAGGTTGACTTTTCCTATTACGTGCCAAGCATCGGCCGATTCCGCACGAATCTTTTCCAGCAGCGCGGGCAATGGTGCCTGGCCATGCGCTACGTCAAAACGGTCGTCCCGAGCTTTGAGGAACTCGGTCTGCTGGAGCAAATCCGCAAGATAGCGGAGTCTCCGCGGGGAATCGTGTTGCTCGCCGGTTCGACCGGGTGCGGCAAATCCACGACGCTGGCGGCGATGATCGAGCACATCAATGCCAATTTCAAAAAGCACATCATCACACTCGAAGACCCGATCGAGTATGTTTTCGAGGACAACCAATGCGTGGCCGAGCAGCGCGAGGTGGGCCTGGACACGCTCTCGTTTCATCATGCGCTCAAGCATGTCCTGCGGCAGGACCCGGACATCATCATGATCGGTGAGATGCGCGACTCGATCAGCTTCACGGCGGCCATGAGCGCGGCCGATACCGGTCACCTGGTGCTTTCCACGCTCCACACTACAAACGCCGCCCAGTCGGTTAGTCGTATTCTGGACTTTTTCAAAGCCGACGAGCGGGAACAAATCCGGCGCCAGCTTGCGGGCACGTTGCAGGCGGTCATCTGCCAGCGCATGGTCGCCACCATCGCCGGCTCGATGACGCCGGCACTCGAGATCATGATTAACACTCCCACTGTCAAAAAGCTGATTGAAGAGAACCGGCTCGATAAATTGCCTGCGGCGATCGAAACGGGGATGGACGACGGCATGATCAATTTCAACCAGGCCCTGTTCAACCTGGTCAAGCAGGGCAAGATAACCGAACAAGAGGCGCTGGGCAAAGCCACCAATCCACAGGCCCTCGAAATGAATTTCAAAGGAATCTTCCTCGACGAGGGCCGGCGAATCCTGACGTAATGGGGGGTTATGGGCTCTTTCGGGCCTGCAACCGCTGGAGCATGGCGAAATAGCTCCAAAGCGGCCCCGCAAGGCCTCGCTGGCGCAGCCGATTAACCAGTCTTTGGTATCCGGGGTCCGGATCGCCCACGAGCCAGTTGGGCGAGCGCCGGGCGAAGTCCGCAATCTTTGCAAAGGTGTCCTCCTCGGTTAACCCCGGCGCCAGATAATAGACTGGCTTGAGGAGATTCGTTTTGCGGGAAATGCGTCCCTCGGCAATCGCCTGGGTGTGAAGGCGTGTTCCGGGATAGATGCGCATGCCGACTACCGCCAGGATGACAGCCCCCGGTATCCGCTGCGAGTTTTCAAAACCTTTTTCCAAAGTCGCCTCCGTTTCACCTGGGCCGCCCGCGATCAGAAAATGGCAGAAATCGATTTTTTCCTTCCAAGCAAGTTCACTGGCGCGGCGGACCTCTTCGAAGGTAAAATCCTTGCGATAAGCTGCCAGGACTTCATCGCAGAAGCTGTCCGAACCAAACTCGATATGGGTCAGGCCGGCGCGGGCCATCAGCCGCATCAAGTCCGGTGTAAGGCCCTGGGGCCGCAGAAAGCAGCCCCAAGGCAGCCTGAGCTTTCGGCGCAGGAGGGCCTCGCAGGTCTCGGTGACATGCCGGGCCGAAGAGTTAAAGACCGAATCGACAATAAAAACGTACCGCGCGCCCAAGCGTTGCAGGCGCTCGAAATCATTCGCAATGAACTCGGGCTGCTGACGCCGGCGCCGGCGTCCTTCGACGAGCGGGTAGGTGCAGTAACAGCAGCGGAACGAGCAGCCCCGCTGGGTTTGCAGATTGAGCATACTGCCCTGTTGGATGTAATAGGCCGCTATAGAAGCCGGCCTGTCGCACAGATCGAGGGCGCAGGCGGAGCCGGCGGGCGCAGCCCCGTTGACGATAACCTTCCCGTCCTCGCGGAAGACCAGGCCGGGGATGCCGGAGTAATCGGTCCCGTTTTTCAGCGCCGAAATCAACCTGAGAAAGCCAGCCTCTCCTGGCCCTGCAATACCAAAATCGGCCTGAGCCAATTCGAGCAACTGCTTTGGAAAAATGCTGAACCCGCTGCCACCCAAAATGACCGGGCAAGATGCCTCGACACGAATTGCGGCAGTCAGCTCGGCGAGTTCTCCGAAGAAGGTTTCCTGCTTTCGGATGAGCACATCGTCGATATTGCGCACGGAGATGCCTACGAAATCCGGGTGCCACTCCCGCAACACTTGAAGCAAACGACCGGAGTCCATCAGCCAATCCAACCAGAGGCATGTGTGTCCGGCGCGGCGCAAAGCGGCGTTGAGATAGGCCAAGCCGAGCGGGAAAACCGGGTCGGGACTCGAACATTGATTCGCGCTAATAAGGAGAATCCGGCACGGCACGGCTTGAGGATAGCGAGTGCCGGCACGGGAAGGAATGGGAAAGTGAACCGGATGGAAAAGTCTGTCCTCGTCGAGGCGCCCACGCTCTTCACCGGTTTCTCCTTGTGCTGCTCCCGCCCGCTCGGTAAAGAAACCACCATGCCGGTTTATCTCAGACCCATTTCACGGCGGCGGTTTCTCGCCCGTTCATTGACGGCAGGCGCGGGGCTGGTCCTCAACCCCGAATTGTTCGCTGGCGATCGAGGCATTGACCACGATTCCTGGGCTTTGCTCTCCGATACGCATTTGGCGGCAGACCGCACTTTGGTCTCGCGCGGTATCAATATGACCGAACATTTCAAGGCCGTTTCGGGCGAGTTGCTGGCTCTGCCTGGCCGGCCATCGGGGGTCTTTATCACAGGCGATTGCGCCTATAACAACGGGGAAAGCGCTGATTACGGAGTGCTGGCTAACTTGCTCGAGCCGATTCGCGCGGCTCAAATGCCGGTGCACCTCACCTTAGGCAACCACGATAACCGCGACCGCTTCTGGGAAGCGTTCGAAAAGGAAAAAGCAGCCCGCCGCCCCTTGGCTGACAGGCAGATGGCCCTTCTGCGCACGCGCCGGGTCAATTGGTTCATCCTGGATTCACTCGAAAGGACGCTCTCGACACCGGGTTTGCTGGGGCCTGAACAATTGAATTGGCTTGGCAAAGCGCTCGACGCCAACTCGCATAAGCCGGCATTGGTTCTCATCCATCACAACCCGGGGCTCAACGGCGGGAACATGGGATTGAAGGACACGATGGCTTTGCTTGAAGTCATCCGGCCACGCAACCAGGTGAAGGCTTATATCTTCGGCCACACGCATCACTGGGATGTCCAACAGGACAGCAGCGGCATCCATTTCATCAACCTGCCGCCGGTCTCTTACGTGTTTCGTCAAGGCGAGCCCTCCGGTTGGGTGCATGCGCGGGTGCAAGGCAAAGGAATGGAGTTGGAGCTGCGTTGTGTGGATAGGTCGCACAGAGCTCATGGGCAAAAGATTGCCCTGGATTGGCGCGCGGAGGCTCGGGGGTGAATCGCCTGACCCGTAGCGAGGCGCGACCTCAGACCAGGCGGAGCGAGACACTAATTTCACGAATTAACACGAATTTTTTTGCGATCGCAGGGGTTTCGAGAACGAGGACGGCCGCGAGGAGGAGGACGAATAGCGGCAACTCTGCCTCTACCCGGCTGCTTGGGTTCCGGAACTGTTTTGGGCCAAGGGCCGGAAGTTTGTCGATTGCGATTTGGTTTTGATGCGAAGAAAATCCAGCAGCTTGCGCCCTTCGAAATCGCCGCTCGAATCGCTATTGAGCCACACACCATCGGCGAGGCGGGTGCGTGTGATTGTGAACGCAAGCTTCTTCAAACAACCGATGACGCCGCCGAGGAAGTCCACCTCGGACCCCAGTTGGATTTGGGCCCGGGCAACCTCGAACTCGCCGGCATCAATCCAGAGCGTGCCGGAGATGCGATTGAGCAAGCGGTCCACGATATGGCGCGCGGGCGGTCCGGGGATTTTGGGCTGAAAACTGATGCGATAAGCCGCGCGCCCGTTGATGGTATCCTGGTCCAGGAGTTTAAAATCAAAGCGCGCAACGAGCTCGGGGGTGAGAAAACTCTCTCGATTGTCCCCGGCTGGTGTGTTTTGGCCCAATAATTGACGCACATTGACTTCGTTCTCGGCTTGCTTCTTGAGGTCCGCCCGGGCGGGTGCGTGGCCATCGACTTCGACCAGCCTGGCGTAGGTAAGGCCGTCTCGGAAGGAGACCTGGTAAACCTTTTCTTTGCGCTCCTTGACGTGGCCGGTAGCGTCCAGTTGCTCGATGATACTGGCTTTTGTGTAAGTATAGCGCGCGGGGCGCTCCTTGGATGGACTGTGCTGGGCGCAGGCGACTGCCTTCTGGATAATCTCATCAAGCCCAGGCGGGCTTTCGGGGCGCGAAGCGGCATGCCCACTGGCACTCGCAGCCGCTAAAAACACCGTGGCCAACCAAACGATTCCCGAACGGACCAATATCATGCAGTCTATATCATAGGCATGCCCCACCCTGGCGGCAAGGCCGAAACAGGAGAAAGCAGAAACAGGTTCTTACGGACTCGTAGGGCGCGCGACAGGATTCTTCGGGTGCGCGTGTTTTTCCAGAGAACTGCATTCAAGCGTCCGGGGTCATATTCCTGCTCCCATTTTTCTGTCTTTCCCAGGGGCTTTGCCGGTAGGATGAAGAAAGTTATGCGTTTGATCGGCCATCTGGCCACCGAATCTGCTGCGCGGGCTTTTGGCGATTATCTCTACGTCCAGGGCATCGAAAACCGCGTTGAAAGCCAGCCCAGTGACGGGTGGGCGATCTGGGTCCATGACGAGGACAAACTTGAAGGCGCGGCAAAACTGCTGCAGGATTACCAGAGAAACCCCACCGATCCGAAGTATAGGGCGCAATCCGACGCGGCGGGATTGCGGGCAAAAAAGGAAAAAAGTGATGCAGCTTACCGGCAGCGGTTGCAAACCCGCCGGTACCTCTTTCGTCCGCTTACGGCGTATGGTTTTGGACCGCTTACCTTTGGGCTGATCGTCATCAGTGTCGGGGTCTTTCTTTGGATGCGCTCCGGGAGCAACGGACAGGCCCTCATGGCGCTCAGTATTACCCAGTTTGGGTTGGGCGGGAGCTTCAATGCCAGCCTGCCCGAAATCCGGAATGGGGAGATTTGGCGTCTTATTACGCCGATCTTTTTGCATTTCAGCGTATTGCATATCCTGTTCAACATGCTCTGGCTGCGAGACCTGGGCAGCATGATTGAAGCGCGGCAAAGTTCATTGGTTCTGCTTGCTTTAGTGATGGTGTCCGCCGCCATCTCGAATGTGGCTGAGTTTTATATCGGCCACACTGCTGCTTTTGGTGGCATGTCAGGAGTGGTTTATGCTTTGTTAGGTTACATTTGGCTTCGGGGTAAGTTCGACCCGGGCTCGGGTCTTTATCTGCATCCCTCGACGGTGACCATGATGATCGTTTGGTTTGTGGTTTGCCTCACGGGATTGTTGGGTCCAATAGCAAATACAGCGCATGCGGCAGGATTGGTCATCGGCGCGGGTTGGGGATACCTATCGAGCCTGCACTATCGCTGAAACCTTTTCTTCCAGAGCAAATTCGGATTCTGTATTACATTGCTGCAGGTACTTAAGAGAAAGAATGATTATGGCCCAGGCAATCATGGACCCCGCGCAGGTGCGCCGCTTTGCTGATGAACTGAAGCGGTTCAACAGCGACCTGCAAGATAAGATCTCCTCCTTGCAAGCCCGGTTTGCCGCGCTGGGCGACACCTGGCAGGACCAGGAGCACGCAAAGTTTGCTGAGGAATTCCGGCAGATTATGAAAGCTCTCAAAAAATTCGTTGAGGTGTCCAACCAGCAAACGCCTTATCTCTTGCGCAAAGCCCAGCGCATCGAGGAGTATCTTAACCAGCGATAGCGCCCATGCCCCAACAAGCCCGTGTCACCTCTCTCGAAGCCTTGAGCGCCTTCCGGGCCTATCTCATCGTTTATTTGGGGCAGGCGCGTCCGGCGCTCGAGGAAATTGGGGCGGATGTGCTGCGGACCCGATTGTGGATTGAAAATGACCAGCGCGCCCATTGGGAAGGCCAGTTGCGCCGCTGCACCAAGGAACTCGAGCAGGCCCAGGAGGCCCTCTTTAGCGCGCGTTTGAGCCAATTGGGTCACGAAACCGCGGCCCAGCAAATGGCCGTGCACCGCGCCAAACGCACTGTCGAAGAGGCGCAGATGAAATTGCGCCTGGTCAAGAAATGGCAGCGCGAGTTTGATGGACGGGTGCAGCCGCTGGTTAAACAAGTGGAAAAACTGCACACCGTTTTCTCCAATGACATGGTCCAGGCCGTCACCTTCCTGACCAAAGCCATCAATACTTTGGCCGCCTATTCCCAGGGCGGCTCCCCGGCAAGCCCGGTGGCTGCAGCCTTGCAGGACGCCGTCCGCCCGGAGAGCCCGGAATCGGCCACTGAGAAGGGAGAGCTGAAATGAGCGCCAGTTCGACGCGCCTGGCAGCGCTCACCAAGGAGCTATGGGTCCACTGGCAACAGACCAAGCAGTACTGGAATGACGCCCAGAGCCAGGAATTCGAGCGCAGGTATCTCGTCGAATTGATGAGCACCGTGGATAAATCCGTCACCGTGGTCGAACAACTGGACAAACTCGTCGGCAAGATTCGGAAGGATTGTGAGTAGCCAACTTTCAGCAGGCAAGACATTGGAACTCGTGGAAGGGCTGCGAACCACGATCAACGAAATCGCCGCGCGCGCCAATGCGCTCGCCAGCGAGGTCCAGGTAAAAACAGCCAAGGAACGCCGGCGTCGAGAAGCAGCGGACGAAGAACACGCCCGTCAACTCAAAACGGATGCTGCCGAAGCCGAGGCCAATTATCGGGCCGCAAAGGCAGCAGCGCAGACTCGTTATGAGCAGCGCAAAGGGCGGATAGGCAAGGCCTACCAGGCCAGCAAGGAACAGGGCCTCGTCAAAATCGAGCAACAGATCGGCGGACGCAAATACGAACTGCAGCGGGCCATGTTGCAAGCCGAGAAGGACCGGGATACGGCACTGGCGGACGCCGGCAAAAGGATTGAGGAACTCCGGCGCGGTCTGCAAACCGAGGAAGAAGCACTGGCGGAATTAGAAGCCCTGGCGCAGCGCTCGTTTGGCGGGTTGGGCGGGTACCGGCGTCTTTTCCTGCGAGCGTATGGAGAAAGTTCCACCGAACCATCCCAGGATGAAGTCCGCCTCTTAGCCGGGGTGCGCGATGAGGCGCAAAAGGCTCGAGGCGAGCTTAGCCGCTTTCGCAAATTCCTCCCGCTGCCGTTGGTTCGGTTTCTGCCGGCCTGGCTGGCGCTGGCGCTGTGCGAAATTCCCGCAGCCCGGCTGCTGACCTATTCGGGCGTTCGCAGGATTTCCTTGCAAACGGCCTTGGTGAGCGCCGGGGCCAGCCTGCTGCTGATATTGGCCGCATGGTTCATTGCTCGAAGAAAAGCCCGGCCATTGGCCCTTTCAATTTCCAGGACCCTTGCCCATGCCAGGCGCCTGCACGATGTTTGCCACCAGCAATCCGAAGCGCACTACGTCCAGGAACTTGACCGGGCCAACGGCGAATTCCAGAGCACCACTTCGAGCGTTGATCACGAATTGAAAAAGGCCCTGGCCGATGCCGGCGAGTGGCGCGTCTCCTGGCGGATGCGCAGCGATGAGCGGGCCGTGAGCGTCCATTCCAGGAACGAACGGGCGCATCGCGCTCGGCTGGAACGGCTCGAACGCGAATATCATATTTTGACGCAACGGCTCAAAGCATCAGCGGCCGTCCGGCTCAAAGCCCTCAAGAGCGCCTCCGAAGAGCAGGAGGCGAAGTTGACTGCGGAATACGAGGCCCAGCGGCGCGATTTGGAATCCGAATGGAATGGCCGCCTGGTCCCCATTTACCAAACTCTTGAGGCCGCTTCCACAGCGGCGGCAACATTGTTTCCTGCTTGGAACGTGTATCCCTGGGCAGACTGGAAACCGCCGGCTCAATTCTCCCAGGCCGCGCGCTTTGCAGAATTGCAGGTCGATGTCGCCCAGCTTTGTCAGGCCCTCCCCAAGGACCGCGCTTTGGCCTTGCCCGGACCGGCGCGGTTTTCGGCCCCGCTGTGCCTGGCTTACCCGGAGCAGGGTTCCATTTTGTTTGAGACGGGAGGCACGGGTCATGTCCAGGCCATCGGCGCCTTGAACAATATTATTCTGCGCCTGCTCTCGACCGCTCCGCCTGGCCGCTTGAACTTCACTATCCTCGATCCGGTCGGGCTAGGCCAAAATTTTGCCGGCGTGATGCACCTGGCTGATTTCGAGGAGCAGATCATCAACAACCGCATTTGGACGCAATCGACGCAGATCGAGCAAAAGCTGGCCGACCTCAACGAGCACATGGAAAAGGTCATCCAGATGTATCTCCGCAATGAATATCAAACCATTGCCGAATACAACGAGCAGGCCGGGGTCATCGCTGAGAAATATCATTTCCTTGTGGTGGCGGATTTTCCGGCCAATTTTACGGATACGGCTGCGAAACGGTTGCTGAGCATCGCAGCCAGCGGCGCCCGGTGCGGGGTTTATACGCTCATTCACTGGGACCGGCGGCAGCCGCTGCCCCAGGACTTCATTCCCGACGAACTGCGCAAGAGCAGCCTCTGCGTCAGCGAACAGGATTCCCGCCTCATCATCAGCGGCAAACCCAGACCCGGCGCCGAACTGGCCCTGGATGAGCCGCCGCCGCCCGAGCTTGCCACCGAGTTCATCCAGTTGATTGGCCGCTTCAGCCGCGACTCCAGCCGCGTCGAGGTCCCCTTCAAGCAAGTCGCGCCGGCGGAATCAGAAATCTGGAGCCAGGAAACAGCCCAGGAACTGGTGGTCTCCATCGGACGGACCGGAGCGACCAAGCTCCAGCAATTGGCTATCGGCAAGGGCACACGGCAGCACGGGTTGATCGCGGGCAAAACCGGTTCCGGCAAATCCACCTTGTTCCACGTCATCATCACCAATCTGGCGTTGTGGTGCAGTCCCGAGCAGGTCGAGTTTTACCTGGTCGATTTCAAAAAGGGCGTCGAGTTCAAATGCTACGCTGCCAAACGGCTGCCCCATGCCCGCGTTGTGGCGATCGAAAGCGACCGGGAATTCGGCTTGAGCGTGCTGCAGCGCGTTGATGACGAACTCAGGCGCCGCGGAGATTTGTTGCGCCAACTGGGCGCGCAGGATATTGCCGGCTACAAAAGGGCAGGGGGCAGGGAACCCATGCCGCGCACCCTGCTCATGGTTGATGAGTTTCAGGAGTTCTTCGTCGAAGATGACCGCATCGCCCAAACCGCTTCCCTGCTGCTGGACCGCATTGTGCGCCAGGGGCGCGCCTTTGGCATCCATGTCCTGCTTGGCTCGCAGACGCTCGGCGGGGCCTACACCGTGGCGCGAACCACCCTCGGCCAGATGGTCATCCGTATTGCCCTTCAGTGCAACGAGGCCGACGCCTATCTGATCATGGATGAAAACAACCCCGCCCCGCGCCTTCTATCCAGGCCGGGCGAGGGCATCTACAACGATATGGCCGGCGCCCTGGAAGGCAACAGCCCATTCCAGGTTGTCTGGCTGCCTGAGGATGTTCGGGATGCGAACCTGGCCAAGGTCCGCCAACGGGCGGACAGCCTCGGAGAGGCATTTCCCGGCCCGATAGTTTTTGAAGGCAACGCCCCGGCGCATGTGCAAGAAAATGTGCTGCTACGGGTTCTACTTGAGGCCAAAGTTCAAAAACCGGTTGCAGCCGCCCGCATTTGGCTCGGCGCACCCAACTCGATCAAGGGCCCGACCGAGGTGGTGTTTCAACGGCAAAGCGGCAATAACTTGCTGATCGTTGGCCAACGCGAGGAGACTATCCTCGGCCTGGTGTCGATTGGGTTGCTGTGCCTCGCGGCTCAATACGCGCCGGGCAACGCCCGGTTTTTCCTGTGTGACGCCAGCCCTCCGGGCACCCCGGCGCGCGAGTATCTGGAGAGGGTTGTCAACCTTATCCCGCACCAAGTGGCTCTCGCTCGGCCCGGGGATATGGGGAACATCATGAAAGAACTGGGCGAGGAACGCAAGAAGCGCGCTGAAGATATGGACTCGGAAAGCGCACCGCCGGTCTTCCTGTTCATTCACGGCCTGCAACGATTCACCAGGCTGCGCTACGAGGAGGAGTTTGGTTTCTCCGCGCCCGATGCCGACGCGGAGCCTAATCCGGCGGTCGTTCTCAATGATTTGGTCTGCGATGGGACCCGGCTGGGTTTCCATGTGATTGCCGCGTGCGACACCTACAATACGGTCAATCGTTTCCTGAGCCGGAAGGCCTTCAGCGAATTTGAGATGCGGGTCCTCTTTCAAATGAGCGCCAACGATTCGGCGAGCCTGATTGATAATCCCAAAGCCGGTCTGTTGGGCCTGCATCGCGCCTTGTTCTTCAACGCCCAGGAAGGCTACCTGGAAACGTTCCGCCCGTATGCATTGCCGGAACGGGAATGGCTCGAACAAGCCGGACAGCATCTGGAGCGGCTGCTTCCGCGTGTCCCGGTATAAAAGCATAAAAGCAGCGGGACGGCGTTGGTGACCCCGCCAGCGTTTTGGACCGCGGCAGTCCTCCGCTGCTTTGCTTCCGCTAAGGACTTGTATCTATTCCTTTGCCTGCAGCGCCCAGGATAACATCTGGGTGCCGGAATTGGCCAACTCACCCGTCAATGCGTTCAGGGCACTCTGCACCTTGGCGGCATTCGTCCCGGCATTTTCGACGATTTCTTTCATCGACCCAAGACCGCCCGTTGTGAGGTCAGAGCCCAGCGCGCGGCGAATATCCAGGAGATACGAGATGAGCGGTTCAACCACTTGCTGGCTTTGCTGGTAACGCTGGTTGATTGCGGCCATCCGATTGGCTACCTCGGTTCTGCGGGCCTGACTGAGGTCGCGGATGTGCTCAAAGCTAATCGCGTCGAGCTGTTTGTCCCATGCCTGCAGATAAACTGCATTCTTCTCGGCCATGGCTTTGCCAGTGTTCTGCGTGCGCCGGGCGCAGGCTATCAGGTGTTCCAACGAAGCGCTGAAATGGCGGTAGGGTTGTTTCAAATCAGCGCCTGGCTCAGTTTCAAGGTCTTTCAACGAACCGAGTGTCAGGTCGATTGCCCGGCTCTCGGCTTGAACTTCCGCTGCGGCAGTCTGCATGCTCCTGGCGGCAGAGTCGCTCTTGCGGTACCCGGGAGAAGCGCAGCCGGCCAGCCCGGCAGCCAACAGCAGAACAGAGGCCCTATTGATGAGAGGTACGAGGGGAGATTTCAGATTGGGTGTAATCATAGCAGATCGGTCCTATGGCGTTGATAGATTCAAATGCATGAACGCAGCATAGCGCCCCCGCTGGAGCCAGGACATGGGGTTTGCTGCCCAAAACCCCCAGGAAATTCCTTGGAGAGGAACTCCACCCGCGCCACCTGCTTTCCCTGGCGCATCTCAATTCTGAGGCGGGGTTACAGCTCAGCTATCATTGCCTCGAACACAGCCAGACTCCGCGAACCGACAAAGCGGCGCCGCACCCGGCCTTGGGCATCCAGGATAACCGTTGTCGGCAGTTCTCCGCCGTTGAACCGGGCGCCAACAAGGTCCTTTTCATCCAAGAGCACGGTGTAATTGACCTACCATTGGTTATTGTGAAATGCAACACTTAGCCCTATAACCACCGCGTGCCGGAACCATTCAACGAGCCTATCCATGCCCGCACACGTTATTGCGCGGTGTTTGGACATCCGGTCCGGCATTCGGCCTCGCCGGCCATGCAGAACGCCGGGATGGCCGCCCTTGGGTTGGACTGGCGTTATCTAGCTTGTGAAGTGCATCCGGATGACTTGCGCGCGGCCATCGAGGGCGCTAAAGCGATGCATTTCATCGGCGTGAATCTCACCGTCCCGCACAAACTCCTGGCCCTCGATATGATGGATGCGCTCGATGCCACTGCAAAAACCTGGGGCGCGGTTAATACCGTCCGGTTTGAAGGCAAAGATGAACACGGCAAGTGGGAGGCCTTGGCGGAGTTTCCTGAGCCACCTCGCGCTATCAGGTCCCACGGGTTCAACACGGACGCCGACGCAATCAACCGCGCGCTGCGCGAGGACCTGGGCCTCACGTTAGCCGGGGCGCGCATCCTTCTACTGGGCATGGGCGGAGCGGGCCGCACAGCCGCGCTCAAATTGGCCTCCGAAGGCGCCGCGGCGCTTTTTTTGGTCAATCGCACCCGTAGCAAGGCCGTGGCCGTAGCCGAGGAAATCCAGGCCCGTTTTCCGGCGGTGACGACCTCGCTGGACTATCCAACGGGACCGGTGGATTTGGTTCTCAACGCGACGTCGCTGGGGCTCAAGCCGAGCGATCCCTTTCCCTTTGATGAGACCCAATTCGCTTTGGAGAGGGCGGGCGCAGTCTATGATATGATCTATCGTCCTGCCGAAACGCGGTTGCTAAAGCTCGGCCGGGCAGCGGGGTGCCGGGCGTCAAATGGGTTGGGGATGTTGCTCCATCAAGGGGCCAGAGCGCTTGAACTGTGGAGCGGTCGCAAGGCGCCACTCGATATTATGCGCCGGGCATTGGAACAGAATGTCTATGCTTAGTCCGATGTTCGACTCACGCTATTGGGCGATGCCCTTTGAATTCTGGTCGGTGGTTGCGTTCATCTTTGGCTGCATGGTCGGCAGTTTTCTCAACGTGTGCATTCACCGGCTGCCCTTGGGACAGAGCATTGTGACGCCTCCGTCGCATTGTCCACACTGCAAGTACTCCATCCCATGGTATCTCAATGTGCCGCTGGTCACCTGGCTTTATCTGCGGGGCAAGTGCCGCAATTGCGGGGCGCCGATTTCGATTCGGTATTTCCTGGTCGAGTTGCTGACCGGGCTTGTTTTTTTGGGGTGCTGGCTGGCCTTCGGGCATCGCTCGGTCTGGGTGGCTTTGATCGATGCGGGGTTCCTGGCCGGCCTGATTGTCGCCACGTTCATCGACTTCGAACATTTCATCATTCCCGACCAAATCACCATAGGCGGGATGGTGGTTGGGTTTATCTGTTCGGCGCTCGTACCGGCGTTGCACGGACAAACCTCTGTCGCGGGCTCAATGAAGCAGAGCCTTATCGGGATGGGTCTTGGGGCGGGGCTCATCTATGGCATTTTGCGGATGGGCAAACTGCTCTTTGGCCGTCACCGGATTAAGCTCCCGGCGGACTCGCGCATCCTGTTTACCGAGACAACGGTTCGGCTGCCGGATAGCGAAATCGCGTATGAGGACCTCTTTTACCGCCAATCCGACACCATCTCGCTGCAGGCACAAACCCTTGAGTTGGTGGACCGGTGCTACAAAGACGTGAAGGTGCGGATTAGCCCGGCGCGGCTCGAGATAGGCCAGGAGCAGTTAAACCCGGAGGACGTGCTGGTGCTTGAAGCCGTCAGCGCCGAGATCGTCTTGCCGCGCGAGGCGATGGGCTTGGGTGATGTGAAGTTCATGGGCGCCATCGGGGCCTTTTTAGGGTGGCAGGCAATAATCTTTTCGTTAGTGATTAGTTCCCTCATCGGCTCAATTGTGGGAGTGTTGCTGGTCATCTTGCGAAAGCGGGCGCTCTCGTCGCGTCTGCCTTATGGCCCCTATATCGCGCTGGCTGCTGCTATCTGGATTTTTGCCGGACCCGCTTTGATTGAGTGGTACAGGAACATCATGCTGGGAATGGCGGGCCGGTGAGGCTCACTCGCATTGCGCCTTTTGGCGCAAGGCATGGTCCACCAGCACCAAGGCGGTCATGGCTTCCACCATGGGCACCGCGCGCGGCAACACGCAGGGGTCATGACGCCCTCGCCCGGTCAGTGTCGTGTTGTGCAAGTCCGTATCCACGGTTTCCTGTTCGTGCATGACAGTGGCCACCGGCTTGAACGCCACCCTGAAATAAATCGTCTGCCCATTCGAGATTCCCCCTTGAACGCCCCCGGAACGATTCGAGGTGGTGTACACTGTTCCCGCTCTCGACCGGAACGCGTCGTTATGCTGCGTGCCCGTTAGCAGAATGCCGCCAAATCCTGAACCGATATCGAATCCTTTTGACGCCGGCAAGCTCAGCATCGCCTTTGCCAGGTCCGCTTCGAGCCTGTCGAATACCGGCTCACCCCAACCGGGAGGAACCCCGCGCGCTATTCCTTCCACAATTCCGCCCACGGTGTCGCCTGCTTTGCGCATGCGTTCGATGAGGCGGATCATTTTGTTGGCTGTTTGCTCATCCGGGCAGCGAACGATGTTCGCCTCAATCGCCTTTGCAGAAACTTTTTGCGGATCGACCTCGGCGATCAGGCGCTGGACTTGCCTCACATAAGCCAGCACCTCGACCCCATAACGTTGGCGAAGAATTTTTTTTGCAATCGCCCCGGCGGCCACTCGGCCAATGGTTTCCCGCGCGCTGCTGCGCCCGCCCCCCTGCCAGTTGCGAATGCCGAACTTGGCCTGATACGTGTAATCGGCATGGGACGGGCGAAATTTTTTTGCCATCTCGCTGTAGGCCTCCGGGCGCGCATCTTCGTTTCGAACCCAAAGAGAAATCGGTGTGCCAAGTGTTTTGCCCTCGAATGTGCCAGAAAGAATCTGGACGATGTCCGATTCCTTCCGGGGCGAAACGATTTTGGACTGGCCGGGACGCCGCCGGTCCAGGTCGGGTTGAATATCCGCTTCGGTCAGTTCGAGCCGTGGCGGGCAGCCGTCCACGACTACGCCTACACCGCCGCCGTGCGACTCGCCCCAAGTGGCAATACGGAACAAATGCCCAAATATGTTGCCCATCGCGCTAGAGTGCTCAAGAACGAGAGCGGGGTCAAATTCCGTGATGGAGTGCTGGAGTATTGGGTTTCCCACCACTTTTCGCTCAAACCGCAGAAGGGGGGCGGCGCAATTCTTTCTTGGTCGAGTGATGCCCTTTGTCAGCCAGCATTCGTTCTTTGGCGCGGCGGCTCCTCTTGCGTTTTTGACGGCGAATCTTCTCGATGCGCGCCCGCTCAGCAGCCACGTAACCGCGCTGATGCGCTTCGATTTTATCCAGCAGCAGGCGCCGGGCGATAAAGCGGTTTAAACCTTGCTGCCGTGTGGTCTGGCATTTCACTTGCAAGCCCGTCGGACGGTGCGTCAGCATCACGCACGTGGCGGTTTTGTTCACATTCTGGCCGCCATGCCCGCCGGACCGGACGAAGGTCTCGTCGAGATCGCTCTCCTTGGCGCCGAGAGCGGCCATGCGCCGAGCCAGTTGTGTTTCCTTTTCCTGACTGACCGGGAACATGCTCATAGGGAATTCTATCGAAGTGTCAAACACTCGTTTAAGTCCGCAGCAAAGGAGTCCACGTCCTCGGTTGTTGTATCCCAACTGCACATGAGCCGTGACTCATCCCAGCCACCAACATGCGTGTAAAACTTCCAGCCCCGCTCGTGCATTGCCTGCACCACCGGTTCGGGGATTTTAGCAAAAACCGCGTTGGTCTGAACCGGGTAAGCAATTTGGACGCCGGGCATGGGCCGGATTGCCGCCTCGAGGCGTTGGGCCATCGCATTGGAGTGGCGGGCGTGCCGCAGCCAGGCGCCATCCTGCAACATGCCCACCCACGGAGCCGAAAGGAACCGCATTTTGGAGGCTAATTGGCCGCCTTGCTTGCAACGATAATCAAATTCCCGCGCCGCCTCCGAATTGAAGAAAACCACCGCCTCGCCCACTGCCAGCCCGTTCTTGGTCCCGCCAAAACACAGAACGTCGACACCCGATTGCCAAGTGATTTCCTTCGGAGCAACTCCGAGCGACACGACGGCATTGGCGAAGCGGGCGCCGTCCATCTGAATGCGCAATTGGAAATGGCGGGCCACATCTGCCAATTGGCGCAACTCCTCCAGGGAATAAACCGTGCCGACCTCGGTCCCCTGCGTCAGGCTCAGGGCGCGCGGTTTGGGATAGTGGATGTCGGTCCGCTTGTTGACGGCCCCTTCAATGGATTTGGGATCGATCTTTCCGATAGCGCCGGGCAGCAGCAGCACCTTAGTGCCGTTTGCAAAGAACTCGGGCGCCCCGCACTCGGAGCCTTCGACGTGAGCTACCTCGTGGCAGAGGATGCTGTGGTAAGATTGGCATAGAGAAGCCAGCGCCAGCGCGTTGGCCGAGGTGCCATTAAAGACAAAAAACACTTCGCAATGGGTCTCGAACACCTCGCGCAGGAGGTTGGAGGCCTTTTGTGTCCAGGAATCATCCCCGTAGCTGACCTCATGGCCTTCGTTGCATTCCACCAGGGCGGCAAAGGCCTCCGGGCAAATCCCGGCATAGTTATCACTGGCGAAATGGCGGCGGAGCTGAATGGCCGTAATCATAGATGCGTCCGATCATAGCGCACGGCAGCAGAGTGGAAAGGAAGGATTTCATTGGATAAAGCAGAAAGTGGAAAGCGGAAAGAAATCGCCGCTATCATTTGCTCTTTTTGCGAGCCTTTTCCCCAGGGAACGAAATGGTTCCGATCATCGGTTCAGCGGCGCAGGCGGGGGCTTCTTTGAGAACGAACCCCGGCGGGGTAATGAGATCATCTTTGTTTCCTTGCGGCGACTTTTGTTTGCGGCCAAAAGGATACAGCCGCCAGGCTCCTGCCAATGCCGCCACACAGAGCAACAGCCCCAGAAGATAATAGGCTTTTCGATCCTCTCCGACAACTCGCTGCGGTTGAGGCGGTCCTTTCAGGACCAGTTGGTTCGGAGTCGGGTCACTAATCGCGGCCGCAGCCGGCACTGTAAGAGGCGCCTGGACATGGGCTGACTGGGGTTGTGTTCTGGTGGGTGTTGCCGGGAGTTCGAGAGCGGCTGGAATCGGTTCAGTCAGTTGTTCGGCTCCCTTAGTCGCTGTAGTCGGAACAGGCCGGGAAGGGGGATTGGCAATGACGAGGCTCTGAGATGATTGACGAGCGACGATAGGAGAGGCCCTTTGCGGCTCTTCAGAATGTCTTGCCGGACCCGTAATTGAAGTGGTCCGATTCGTTGGCGTTTCGACAGCCGCAGGTTTCTCCGGTGTTTTGGCGGGTGTGACTACCTGGACCAGGCTGCAGCCAGCCAGGCACAATGAGATGCTGCCAATAAGGACACCTTTCTTAAACTTATCTCTTTCGGGCGGAACATCGCGGTGGCCTGGCTTCCCGAGCATGACGCGCCCCTGATAAAAGGTCTGCGGCAACTCGGTGGCACTGGTGTCCATTATTTTGGCATTCGTATTGTCCAAGCTGCATCCCAACCAGCCCGTTTTTCAGCCTGGCGCTCGAGAATCCCTTTACAGAGCATGGCCCGGGCCAGCCACTCAAAGACCTTCGAGCTTAAGGGGCAAGCGCGCAGCAAGAGGACACCGTCAACTTGCCGGGAAATAATCGCCGCCCACGATCTGGGGGCCTTCGCTGGCGGGAAAGTAATCGCCGCCCAGGATTTTGCCTCGTGGTTTGCGCGCCTTGGGAGCGGGCGGATTTGCGGGTGCGGGGGCTTGTCCGCCTCCCGGCACACGGTAGTGCCCGCGCGCGTTGACCTCGATCAGACCCGATTCGAGCAAAGGGGACATCATGTTCCTGGCCCAGCCCGGGGTTTCCTCGAACCGCCGCCGCCCCCCAGCTTTGCGGGAAATCTCTTGTAAGGAGAAGAATTTACCAGGATTGGTTTTAAGGTAAGCAATAATCTCCAAAGCTTCTGCGCTCAGTATCATCCAAACCTGTGACAGCAATTGGGATGCCAAAATTTCACCCTGGATGCATCCTAACGCTGAAAAACATCTTCACAGTCTCCTCAAATTCAGTGGTGAGAATTCCCTTTTAGATGTGCCGGGGGACAAAGTTCGGCCCAATTATTCTTTTGCTCAGATTGGTCAAAACGCAACAAGGCAACGCGCCACATTGTCGGTGCCTGCCTGACCTTCGCCATGCGTGCGGCTCGAATTTTTGCGCTTTGGCGCACGCTGAAGATCATACGGTAAAACCGGGCGAATGATGCGTTTTTAGTCTGCGGAAAATGGTTGGCTCGTTTGAGGAATTTTCGCGTGGAGGCGCGGCGTTTTCCCCTATGGCATCTCGGCTGCTCAGGGTTGGACAAAGCTCGTTAGATCGCTCGTTAAAACCGTAAGTCCATTAGTGGGATGGGCGTGGTTTGTGAACCGGCGGGTGAACTCTGCGAGACACAAAAATGACCAAATCCTATCGAATACCTATGAGGCAAGGAACCAAGGGAACTAAACACATTAAAGCCGCAGGGGTGTGCCTGGGGTTGGCAGTGGGCGGCACCGCCCTGCTGCACGGCCAGCAGACCGCCCCATCCAACTTAAGCACGAACCGGCTCGAAAACCTCGAAAAAGAAAACCAGGACTTGAAAAAGCGGCTCGATACGCTCGAAGCTCTGGCTCAAAAAGAGGGATTGCTGCCCAGCGGGACCAAACCCGCTGACCCGCCGGTCTCCGCCTTGAGCGATATCACTCTAAGCGGGTTTGTGACGACCTCCTTCTTTCACGACTCGAGCGAGCCACCAGGGAATGAAATTCCGGGCTATCTTTGGAACCGAAGGAACGATTCGTTCACGCTCAATGCGGTGAAGATCACCCTCGCCAGCCCGCAGGTGCAGAACAACGGGGATAAATTCGATGCGGGCTACCGTGTCTCGCTCATCGCCGGCCAGAACGCCCCGTACGTCAACTCCTCGAGCTCGTCCGTCGGCTTTGACTTGGTGCGGGAGGCCTTCGTGGAACTGAACATCCCTATCGGAACGGGTTTGGACGTGCGAATCGGCGAACTCATCTCGCTCCTCAACTATGAATCGGGCGACGGCGGGGCAGTGAATGCCAACTTCTCGCAAGGTTACCAATGGTATTTTACCGGCAATCCACCGGCGGCGGGTATCCAGCTCGGCTACAATTTAACAGATTGGCTCAACGCAAAATTCCGGGTGCAAAACGGCCTGTATGCCGGCGAGTTTTCCAACGGCTCTTCGAAGACGTACATGGGTTCGCTCAACTTCACCCCAATGAAGAATCTTTGGTTTAACCTGATCGGGTTTGGGGGGCGTGAGGGCGCGCCTTATTTGCAATCGGACTGGGGTGGCTCGCTCCTGGCCGGATGGCAGGCGACCGAGCAGTTGGGTTTCGGCACCGAATTGGACTACTTTAACTTCCACAATCCTGCCAGTTACGCAGTCCCCGGGGATGCGCCGGTCTGGTCCACGGGCCTTTGGACAACTTACGATTTCACCAAGAAAGTCGGCTTGGCGCTGCGCGCTGAGTTTCTGAGCGATAAAGACGGCGTCGATGCCTCCGCTGGGGGTGTTGGCGGTCCTTTGGGATTCCTCAACCCGCTGGGCACTGGTCAGGACCTGTCGAGCGTCGCCCTGACCCTTAACTACAGACCCGTCCCAACAATCAAGATTCAGCCGGAAATCCGTTTTGACCATACCTCCTGGGCCGGCGGTTTCGTTCCCGGCAAACAAAACCGCATCGTTTACGGGGCGGGCGTCTCTTACCTGTTTTAAATCCAAAACAATTCGAACCAACCACATTTAAAAAGAAAGCATGAAAAAATACCTGTTTAGTCTGCTCATCGGCGCGCTGGCCTTGGCTCAAACGCCAATCTCCAGCTCCGCCGAAACCATCAAAGTCGGCATACTCCATTCCCTCAGCGGGACGATGGCCATTAGCGAAACCTCGTTGCGCGACTCGTTGCTATTCGCATTCGATGAAATCAACAAGGCGGGCGGCATCAAGATTGGCGATAAGAGCTATACGATCGAGCCAGTCATTGTCGATGGCGCTTCCAACTGGCCGTTGTTTGCCGAGAAAGCCAAACAACTCCTGGAAGAAGACAAAGTTGCCGTCGTTTTCGGTTGCTGGACCTCAGTCAGCCGCAAATCCGTTCTTCCGGTCTTTGAAAAGGACAACGGCCTTCTCTTTTACCCGGTCCAATACGAAGGTGAAGAGCTGTCCAAGAACATTTTCTACACGGCGGAAGCCGTCAACCAACAGGCGACTCCGGCAATCGATTACCTGCTGGCGCAGGGCAAGAAGAAATTCTATCTAATCGGGACGGACTACGTTTATCCCCAAACGACAAATTTGATCCTTTATAAATATTTGTTGCTGCACGGAATCCGGCTCGAGGACATCGGCGGCGGGTTGCGCAAAGATGATTCCGGAAAGGTGATTTCGGCCGGCAAATACACCCCCTTCGGACACACGGATTATCAGCAAATCGTTGCCGAGATTAAGCAGTTTGCCGCCAGCGGCGACGCGTGCGTGATCAACACCATCAACGGTGACTCGAACGTCCCGTTCTTCAAGGAAGTGGCTGCTGCGGGGCTCACCCCGGCGGATTGCCCGGTCGTTTCATTCAGCCTGGCGGAAGATGAGCTGCGCTCCCTGCCCACCAAAGACCTCGTGGGCGAGCTGGGTTGCTGGACTTACTTCATGTCCCTCAAAACGCCCGAGAACAAGCATTTTCTAGCCCGCTGGAATACGTGGCTAAAGGAAGAAAACCACCCGGGCGTCGTGAAAGAGAACCGGGCGGTGGACAGCCCGATGGTGCTTTCATACGACGGCGCTTATCTTTGGAAGGCGGCAGCGGAAAAGGCCGGCAGCTTCGACGTGGACAAGGTCCGTAAGACCCTCGAAAGCGGCGAAATAAGTTTTGACGGTCCGGGCGGAAAGATTACTATCCAGAAGAACCACCATGCGACAAAAAACGTTTATATCGGCGAGACCCGCGCCAACGGGCAGTTCAAAATTCTGAAATCGTATGACCAGGTTTTTGGCGAACCGTTCCTGCTCAATGGATTGGATCAAAAACTGACAGCCTTGAATAAGTGACCGTCTGCTGCTGCCTGAGTTTCGACAACGGGGCGGAGCGTCGATGCTCCGCCCCTTAATCTATTTATGAAGCGTGGTCTGACATGGCTGGTTTGGCTGTCACTGGGCCTTTTCTCGTGCGCGCTCGCCCGTGACTCCGCCAGCGAGGAGGCCTCTGCCGTCCGGCACAAGCTCGACCAAGCCATCCTGAGCCAAGGGCAGGACCAGCAAAAACTCCTCAGCGAATTGGCCGGGTCCGGCTCGAAGGTAGCCGCGGATGTTTTGAACCTCTGGAACCGCGACGGAGTTTACCTGTATGTCGCGCCGGACGGTTCCAAAGTCCCGGTGCTGCTTGAGGACGCTGAGGATGCCAATGGCAAAAAGCGCGCCATCCGCGTTGATGACGGGACTTACCTGAAGGATGCCAAAGGCGCTGAACTTCGCTTCGGCGACAACGATTTGAATACAGCGGACACGGATATGCGTCTGCGCAGCGCTATTCAGCAGACCCTCGATGCCCTGGCCTTGTCAGACCCTGAGCCTGAGGCCCGGCACTCGGCAATTTTGAAGCTGGGCAATTCGCGCAAGCCCCGGTATATCCCGGTCCTGGAGGCCAAGCTCCCAAAAGAAAAAAATTCTCAGGTCAGGAAGGGCATTCGAGAAGCTATCGCTCTGCTTCAACTCGTTGATACCGACCCCAAAGTACAACTCAAAGCCGTTCAGCAACTGGAGCATCTTCAGGCCATGGGCGCCCTCGATACTCTCACGAGCCTGGCATCGGCGCCGAATTGCCCGCCTGATGTCGCCCGGTCCGCCAGGCAGGCCATCCACGCAATCCAGGAACACATTTGGTGGCTCAACTTTCTTGGCACCATCTTTCATGGAATGAGCCTCGGCTCGATTCTGCTGGTGGTAGCGCTTGGGCTGGCGATCACCTTTGGGCTGATGGGCATCATCAACATGGCTCATGGCGAGATGATTGCCGTCGGGTCCTACGCCTGTTACGTCGTCCAGAACCTGTTCGGCGCCGGCTTCGGATTCTCTATTATCTTGCCATTCAGTTTTGCAGGCAGACCGATCGGCTTCGGCATGCATCTTCCGGGCCTAAACGCCTCTGGATGGCTTTATGAGAGCTATTTCCTCTTCGCTATCCCATTGAGCTTTGTCACCGCCGCCCTGGCGGGGCTTCTCATCGAACGGACGGTGATCCGGTTCCTGTATCGCCGCCCTTTGGAATCGCTGCTGGCCACTTGGGGAATCTCACTGGTTATGCAACAGTGTTTCCGCATGGTATTCGGCGCTAACAATGTTCAGGTCAATTCCCCGTCCTGGCTTCTGGGCCATTTCTCCATTGGCGACCTTAACTTCGGTTATAACCGGGTATTCGTGATCTGCTTTGCCGTTGTCATTGTCATCGGGACGTGGCTCCTGTTGACCAAGACCCCCCTGGGTTTGCTGATTCGGGCTGTGATGCAAAATCGGGGTATGGCCGCTTGCCTGGGCGTGCGCACCAGCCGCATTAACATGGTGACCTTCGCCTTTGGCTCCGGCCTGGCCGGACTGGCGGGGGCGTTCCTATCGCAAATCGGCAACGTCGGCCCCAGTCTTGGGCAAACGTATATCGTGGATAGTTTCATGACGGTGGTCCTTGGCGGGATCGGCAGCATCGTCGGCACGGTCTATTCCGCTCTGGGCATCGGCACTGCCGACCAGGTGCTCCAACAAACCACCGGCTCGCCGGTTACGGGCAAGATCGTTGTGCTGATTGCCATCATCCTGTTCTTACAGTGGAAGCCAGGCGGTTTATTCAGCAGCCGTAGTCGCAGCCTCGATTGACAGTATGTGGGGCACCGCCAGCAAATCATCAAAATGTGCCCTGGCTATCGCGGCCATCGTCTTAATCATTGTGCTGCCGGCCCTCAATGCTTTCACATCCGCCGGCAGCTTTTTGCATGTCAGCGATTTCAGCATCAACCTTTACGGCAAGTACCTTTGTTACGCCGTCCTGGCTATCAGCGTCGATGTCCTTTGGGGTTATACCGGTTTGCTGAGCCTGGGCCAGGCCCTTTTCTTCACCTTGGGCGGCTACATGATGGGCATGCACCTCATGCGCATGATCGGCGACCTCGGGCAGTACCATCAGCCTATCCCCGATTTTCTCGTCTTTTTGGGCTGGCATAATTTGCCCCCTTTCTGGCGGCCCTTCGGGAGCTTTGCTTTCGCCCTGCTGATGGTCGTGGTGGTGCCGGGTCTGCTGGCCCTGATTTTCGGCTATCTCGCCTTTCGTTCCCGCATTCGTGGCGTTTACTTCTCCATTTTGACCCAGGCCCTCACCTACGCCGCCTGTTTGCTGTTTTTCCGCAATAGCCTCTTGATGGGCGGGAACAATGGGTTTACTGATTTCAAATTCCTCCTTGGCCACGATCTACGCGAGCCGGCCACTCAGCGGGGCCTTTATATCGCCACGGCCCTTCTATTGGCGCTGGTTTATATTGGATGCCGCTGGTTGAGCCAAACCCGATTCGGCCTGGTCCAGCAGGCCATTCGTGACCGGGAAGACCGTGTGTTGTTCAGTGGGTACGCCGCTGCCAACTACAAGCTGTTTGTATTCGTTCTTTGCGCAGTCATTGGCGCGCTCGGGGGCATGCTGTACGTCCCCCAGGTCGGCATTATCAATCCCAGCGAGATGGCCCCTGATAAATCGCTCGAAGCGGTTGTCTGGGTCGCCGTCGGTGGGCGCGGCACATTGATTGGTCCCATCCTGGGTGCGATTGGTGTCAATGCCCTCAAGAGCTGGACCACCCGCGCCTTCCCGGATATGTGGCTGCTGATCCTGGGCGCTCTGTTTGTTTTCGTGACCGTTTTCATGCCCAAAGGAATCGTTGGCCTGCCCGGACAGTTGAAATCGCTCCGCCGCCATTTTCGTGGCAAGCTTGAACCCACCCCGCAACCAGCACCTGCGGCCAAGCCCAGCGAAACCCTCGTCAAAAGCGAATGAGCGCGCAGCGCAAAGAGTTCATCCTGATGCTCGAAGGCGTGAACAAAACCTTTGACGGGTTCAAGGCCATTTCCGAATTGAACTTTTACATGGATGCCGGCGAGCTGCGCGTCATCATCGGCCCAAACGGCGCCGGCAAAAGCACCATGCTCGATTTGATCTCTGGCCGCACACGGCCCGATTCGGGCAAAATCGAATTTGGCAGGGACACCGACCTGACGCGGCTCAATGAATATCAGATCAACCGGTTGGGGATCGGGCGCAAATTTCAAACCCCGTCGGTTTATGTCGAGCACACGGTGTTTGAAAACATCCTGCTGTCGCTCCCGAGCAAGCGGAGCGTTTGGGAGGCGCTGTTCTCAAGGGTCACCCCGGCTCAGCGTGAACGCATCCAACAGGTCCTCGAAACGGTAGGTCTGGCTGACCGCCAGCACTGGCGGGCCGGAGCATTGGCCCATGGCCAAAAGCAATGGCTCGAAATTGGCATGCTCCTGGCCCAGGACCCCAGGCTGCTGCTGGTCGATGAACCGACGGCCGGGATGAGCGATGACGAAACGGTCCGCACGGGCGAACTGCTGGTCAACCTGGCCGCCCACCATAGCCTCATCGTCATCGAGCATGACATGGCATTCGTCCGCCAAATCGCCCGAAAGGTCACGGTGCTCCACCAGGGCTCCGTTCTTTGCGAAGGCTCGGTCGAGGAGGTGCAAAACGACGAAAGGGTCATCGAGGTTTACCTGGGCCGCAAACACGAGCCGAAACGCCAACTGTGAATGCCGCGCCGGACATCCTCACGCTCTCCCAGCTCAACGCTGCCTATGAAGGGTCACAAATCCTGCGTAATGTTTCGCTGTCCATTCCGCAAGGCCAGGTCGTTTGCTTGATGGGTCGCAATGGCGTTGGCAAAACCACCACCCTCAAATGCGTGACTGGCCTGCTCAAACCAATGAGCGGCAATATCCGTTTGGGCGACCGGCTGCTCAACGGCTTGCGCCCCGACGAACGCGCCCGCCAAGGGCTTGGATACGTGCCGCAAGGCCGCGATATTTTTCCGAACCTGACGGTGTGGGAAAACCTGCGGATTAGCCTCGTGGCGCACGGCGCAACGGCCAACGGCCAGGTGCACCGGATCCTCGAACTTTTCCCGATTCTTAAGACCATGCTCAAACGAAAGGGCGGGGTCCTCAGCGGCGGACAGCAGCAACAGTTGGCTATCGCGCGCGCCTTGCTGACCGCCCCAAAGGTGCTGCTACTGGATGAACCGACCGAAGGCATCCAGCCCAACATAATCGACCACATAGGTGAGACGCTGCTGAAGATTAAAAAGGAAGGTCAAATGAGCATCCTTTTGGTCGAGCAGTACCTGGATTTTTGCCTCAGCGTCGCCGATTACTTTTATGTCATGGACCGCGGCGCGATTGCCGCCGAAGGGGCCATAGCAGACTTGAATCAAAATCTTGTGAAGCAATACTTGACGGTATGAGCTTGGACCAATTGCAGCCGGGCACCGGCCATTTGAGTGTAGAATTAGCGGCCGGCCAAAGCACGGCCACTTCTGTTTGGGCCACCAGCCCCCTCAAAATCCTGACTCCGCGTCCTCGCGGTCCGAGTGTTTGGGCCTGCTTGAGCAGTTTTGGCGGGGGGTTGGTTGCCGGGGACGAAATCAGCCTGACGTTAAATGTTGGGGAGGGAGCGCGCTGTTTTTTGAGCACCCAGGCATCAACCAAGGTTTATCGCAATCCAGATTCTCAGCCGTGCAGCCATTATCTCAGGGCTCACTTGGCCCGCGAGGCGCTCCTGGCTTTGGCGCCCGACCCGGTCCAAGCCTTTGCTCAATCGCGCTATCGGCAGCGCCAGGAGTTTCATCTGCAACCCAAAAGCGGGTTGGTGTTGGTCGATTGGCTCTGTTCGGGCCGCGCAGCGCGTGGGGAGCGCTGGGCCTTCGACCGGTTCCACAGCCAGAATGAAATTTTTTTGGGAGAATCGCGTGTGCTGCTCGATTCGCTGCTGTTGGAGCCTGCCGACGGGCCGCTTGAGGCCTCTCATCGCATGGGGCGGTTCAATTGTCTCGCCTTGGTGGTGGTGATTGGAGACACCCTTGCCGCTGTGAGCGCCCGCTTATTGGAAGAGGTCGCCCGCCTGCCAATGCCGCGCCACGCGCCGCTGGTCTGCAGCGCCAGCCCCATCACCCAGGGTTCCTTGATTCGCATCGCCGGTGAGTCCGTCGAAGCCGTCAGCCACGAGGTCCGGCGGCTGCTTTCCTTCGTTCCGCAGTTTCTGCATGATGACCCATGGGCTAGAAAATGGTAGCAGGCCAAAGAACGGCAAACGAACGCGGAAAGATGAACTCTTCAATCCCAGAGGATTCTGCATCGCGCCCGCAGGGCGGCTCAACTGCCATTTTAAGGATCAATCCAGCCCACGCCCTAAGCTCGACGCTCGACGCTTCACACTCCACACCCAGGGTCCCCTATGCACCTCTCCCCTCGCGAAATTGACAAGCTCCTGCTCCATAACGCCGGCTTTCTGGCCCAAAAACGCCTCGCCCGCGGTCTGCGCCTGAACTATCCGGAGGCCGTCGCCCTCATCGCCTCTCAACTTCTCGAATTCATTCGCGAAGGAAAGCGAGTGGCGGAACTCATGGATTTAGGAAGACGACTTCTGGGGCGCAACCAGGTAATGGCCGGCGTGCCAGCACTCATCAGCGAGGTGCAGGTCGAGGGGACGTTTCCGGACGGGACAAAGCTTGTCACCGTTCATCATCCTATTGCTTCGGAGAATGGGAACCTCGAACTGGCATTGCACGGGAGTTTCCTGCCGATTCCGCCTCCCTCGGTCTTCGAATCCGTTCCGGCGGAGGGCGAACTCGAACCGGGCGCGTATGAAGTAGCTCCGGGCAAGCTGGACCTGAACGCTGGCCGCCCAACAGTGACCCTGACAGTGACCAATCTCGGAGACCGGCCCGTGCAGGTGGGCAGCCATTATCATTTTATCGAAACGAATGCTTCCCTGCGGTTCGACCGGCTGAAGGCTTATGGCAAACGCCTCGATATACCCGCCGGGGCAGCCGTCCGGTTCGAGCCCGGTGAGACCAAAACGGTCCGCTTGGTGGAGATTTCCGGGAGGCGGATTATTCATGGAGGCAATAACCTGGCTGAGGGTTCAGTATCGGCAGAGAACCAAAAGGCCGCATTGGGCCGGGTAACGGAACGCGGCTTTGCCCACCAGGAGGAATAGCTTATGGCACATCAGATTGATCGGCGGCATTACGCAGAAATGTTCGGGCCAACCACCGGCGACCGGGTCAAGTTGGGGGACACTTCGCTGGTGTTGGAGGTTGAACGGGATTTCACGGTTTATGGGGACGAGTGCAAGTTCGGCGGGGGCAAGGTGCTGCGAGAAGGCATGGGCCAGGCCGCAGGGGTCGCCCAGGCCGATGCGCTGGATTGCGTGATAACCAATGCGCTTGTCGTGGACTACACGGGCATTTACAAAGCCGATATCGGCCTCAAAGACGGCCTCATCTCGGGCATAGGCAAAGCGGGCAATCCGGACGTGATGGCCGGCGTGACCATGGGCATGGTCGTCGGTGTCACAACAGAAGTCATCGCAGGCGAAGGGCTCATCGTCACTGCCGGGGGTATTGACGCGCACATTCATTTTATCTGCCCGCAACAAGTGTTCGAAGCTATCTCCGCCGGTCTGACCACGATGATCGGTGGGGGGACAGGCCCGGCGACCGGCACCTCCGCCACGACGTGCACGCCAGGCGCAAATCATCTGCGGATGATGTTGCAAGCCACCGACGCTTTGCCTCTGAACTTTGGGTTTACGGGCAAGGGGAACACGGCTTTGCCGGCGGGATTGCCTGAGCAGATTCTTGGCGGGGCCATCGGCCTGAAGTTGCACGAGGATTGGGGCACAACCCCCGCGGCCATTGACTGCTGCCTGCGCGTGGCTGACGAGCAGGACGTGCAGGTGACCATCCACACAGACACGCTCAATGAGTCCGGGTTTGTCGATGCAACCATAGCTGCTATCAAAGGCCGCACGATTCACACCTACCATTCGGAAGGCGCCGGCGGCGGCCATGCCCCGGATATTATTCGCATCTGCGGCGAACCCAACGTTCTGCCCAGTTCCACGAACCCTACCCGCCCTTTTACAGTCAACACGCTAGATGAACACCTCGATATGCTGATGGTCTGTCACCATCTCGACCCAAAGCTCCCGGAAGATGTCGCCTTTGCCGAAAGCCGGATACGGGGCGAGACCATCGCGGCGGAGGATATTCTCCATGACCTCGGGGCAATCAGCATGATGAGTTCGGACTCGCAGGCCATGGGCCGCATCGGCGAGGTCATTACGCGGACATGGCAGACGGCCAATAAGATGCGCCAACAACGTGGCCGTCTCGAAGGCGAAACAGGGTCCAACGACAACCTTCGAATCAAGCGCTACGTGTCCAAGTACACCATTAACCCCGCCATTTCGCATGGCATTGGCCATCTGGTTGGGTCTGTCGAGACCGGCAAACTTGCCGACCTCGTTCTTTGGAAACCCGGCTTCTTTGGCGCAAAACCCGAGATGGTCATTAAAGGTGGGATAATCGCCTGGTCTCAGATGGGCGACCCGAACGCCTCGATTCCGACGCCCCAACCTGTCTTCATGCGTCCGATGTTCGGCGCTTTCGGCTCGGCCGCATCTCCCATCTCAGTGAGTTTTGTCAGCCGGCTTTGCGAGGAGAAGGGCGTCCCCGCAACCTACGGCCTGACCAAACGCGTCGAGGCCGTTCGCGATTGCCGGAACATCGGCAAAAAAGCAATGAAATGGAATGACGCAACGCCTCGCATTACTGTCGATCCTGAAACCTACGAGGTTAAAGCGGATGGTGAGTTGTTGGCTTGCGAGCCGGCAAGCGTTCTGCCGTTGGCTCAGCGCTATTTTCTCTTTTAGAGAATCTTGGTATAATGGCTTGTTCTTCTCAATCTTCGGATGTGTGAGTTCCGAGTCTCCAAACAATGAATGGTTGTTATGTCAATTGGCTGATTCAGCCTTTCCGACGGGCGGCTTCGCCCATTCTGGCGGGTTGGAGGCCGCCTGGCAGCAGGGCGAGTTGGCCAATCCTGGGGAACTGGCCTCGTTCATTCGAGCGAGTCTATGCCAACTCGGGCGCGCTTCACTGCCGTTTGTGACCGCAGCCCACGCTAATCCCGGGAATTGGCTTGAACTGGATCGGCTGTGCGACACTTTTAACACCAATCATGTCGCCAATCGCGCTAGCCGCCTCCAAGGCCAGGCCCTCCTTGCATCGGCCGAGCGCATCTTTGCCACACACCAACTGGAACAGCTTCGCCAAAGCGCCCGGCAAACCGGAGCCTTTTATCATTTCGCTCCCGTGTTCGGCGTGACAACTAACGCGCTTGGAATCGACTTTATGCCGGCAGCGCGGTTGTTCTTCTTTATCCATTTGCGCGGGCTTGTGACTGGGGCGATCCGCCTTGGAATCATTGGCCCTCTCGAAGGACAGGCTTTGTTGCACAGTTTCGCCGCACAGGCCGAGGAGGTCCTGCTCCGTTGTCGAAACCTGACTCGCGAACAAATCGCTCAACCCTCGCCATTGCTGGAATTATTCCAGGCTAATCAAGACCGCCTTTATTCGAGATTATTCCAAAGCTGAGCATGAACTTGGAACATCACCAACACGGGCCCGAGGGCCATACTCACGAACACCTCGAATACCCAGGCTACTTCGACCAGCGCCCTAAGCCACTTGCCCGCGATTTCAGCCGCCGCGCCTTTACCGTCGGCGTGGGCGGCCCGGTCGGCAGCGGCAAAACCGCCCTCATGCTGGCATTGTGTCTGAAACTGCGCCATCAACTTCGGATGGCGGCTGTCACAAATGACATCTTCACTAAAGAGGATGGCGAGTTCCTCGTGCGCCACCAGGCCCTCGAACCCGACCGCATCCGGGCGGTCGAGACAGGCGGTTGTCCCCATGCGGCTATCCGTGAGGATACCTCTGCCAATTTGCTCGCCTTGGAAGACCTTCACCAACGTTTCAACACCCAGCTCCTGCTGATCGAATCCGGAGGTGACAACCTCGCCGCGCATTTCAGCCGCGAATTAGCTGATTTCACCATCTACGTCATCGATGTGGCTGGCGGCGACAAAATACCCCGCAAAGGCGGCCCCGGCATTACTCAATCCGACCTTCTGGTGATTAACAAAACCGATCTCGCTGTGGCCGTCGGCGCCGACCTGGAAATCATGCGCCGCGACGCCCATGCCATGCGCGGCGATGGACCGATTATCTTTGCACAGGTCAAACATGGGATGGGTGTGGACGAGATAGCCGAGCAGGTCCTGCACTGCTGGGAACACGCCGCCTCAGTGCCGCACAGCCATTGAGCAGCTAACAAAAGCTAACCTCTTACACTTTGACGCGGCGGCTGTAAGGTCTGCTTCGTTGGTCGCGAATTGCGCGGGTCGGGGATTTCAGCCCTTGTGGAGCGCTTGGGGTCGATGCCGCCTCAGGTTTTTTCCTCACGCGCTTTCCGGCTCTGGTCCAGGAAAAGCTTTTGCAACTCCGCATAGGACTTGGACTGCGAGGCGCCTTCGACAGTTTTCTCGCCGATTTCCTGGACTTTTTGATAGGCGGCTTCGAGTTGCTGTGCGAGCTTTGAATTCGCGGTGACAAGGTCCTTGTTGGTTCGTTCCAGCGCTTCGTTCCTGGCGGTCAGAACGTTGCGCTCGCCTTCGAATTGCTTCTGGGCGACATCCTCCCGGCTCTTGGCTTCCAGCTTGAGCCGCTCGCTGGCCTCTTTGACCGAGTGGTTGACGGCGGCTTCCAGTTCTTTGGGAAAGTCGGCGGCTTTGGCGCGAAGCTCGGCCAGCTCGTGCTCCTTCCCGGTGATGGCTTTCTCTCTCTCAACGAATTCCCGTTCAAACGTCTCGCGCTTAATCTTAATCTCCTTTTCCAACG
This sequence comes from Verrucomicrobiia bacterium, assembly GCA_035946615.1. Lineage (NCBI taxonomy): Bacteria > Pseudomonadati > Verrucomicrobiota > Verrucomicrobiia > Verrucomicrobiia bacterium. The sequence continues at coordinate 53,283 of DASYZB010000132.1, read as the reverse complement.
CAGCCTTTTCGTCGTTGAGCTTGTCTTTGATGGATTGCTGTTCGCGCTTAAAGGCATAATTGAAATCTTCCCGGGCGCGGTCTTGCGCTTTTTTCTCGGCGCCATCCCGCTCCTTGACTTCGGCATCGTGGGTTCTTTTCTCCTCTTCCCACTCAGCGCGTTTGGTCTCAATCTCCTTTTCCAGCTCGTCCCGTTCCTGGGCCATCTGAGTTTCGAATTCCGTCCGCTTTTGATTCTGGGCTTCGATCAATGCCGCCAGGCTCACCGCCGCTTTTTCAATCCCATACAGCTCCTTCAGCTCCTGCTCTTTGCTTTCCACAGCCTTCTGGACATTGCGGAACCTGGCGGATTCCGCCGCCAGTTGGTCGGAAATGCTGGCCAGCATTCTGCCGATCTCCGATCTGAGCCCGCCTAATTCGCGGTCAACGCCTTCCGGCGCAATTCCCGTCGCCACTTTCACGGCTTCGGCGGCCTTCTTCTCCTCGAGGCGGCGTTCAGGAGCCAACGCGGCAGCGCGTTTTTCTTCGAGCTCTTTGGCAAGGGCCTGGTATGCATCGAGCATTTCCTGCTTGGTGCTTTTGTCCGAGAGCTTTCTTGTGACAACTGGTTTCTCTGGCATAGGCTTCTATGTTGGGCTGTCTGAATCAGAATATTTCAGGCGTCAAGCTGCCAAAGGGATTCCTCGACGGAAAGAAAAATCCACGTATTCCGCTGTTCCTCCAAACAATGCATGCCAGCGCGCGGCAAATACGCTGATCGCATTGAAACCAGCCGAGACTTCAGCAACTGCGGGCCGCAGTTGCGTCTGCCGTCAATTCAATGATCCTTCGCAACGGCGTGGCGGGACGGAACCCGGTTATGGCGGCGAGTTTATCGACAATTGGTTTGCGCCGGAGCATGTCATCAAAGCCGGGGGCGTAAGCTTCGCGATAAGGGACCATTTCTATCTTGGCTTTTGAGTGAAGGATTTCAATTACCAGCTCCGCGAGCTGCTTGATGGAAACCTCCTCTGAACCGCCCACGTTAAAGACCTGGCTCCGCGCTGCCGGGCAGTTCTGCAGGCGCACCAGCGCTTCGACCGTGTCGATGACGTAACAAAAACAGCGGGTCTGCTGGCCGTCACCAAACACCTTGAGCGGCTGGCCGGATTTGGCTGCGGAGATAAAGCGCGGCAAAACCATGCCGTAGCGGCCCGTCTGTCGAGGGCCGACCGTATTGAACAGCCGGGCGATGACAACCGGTAGCGCGCGTTCTTTGGCATAAGCCAGCCCGAGGAATTCATCCATCAGCTTCGAGCAGGCATAACTCCAGCGGGCCTGGTGGGGTGGGCCGATGAGCAAATCGTCCTCTTCGCCGAAAGCGGCCTTTTGGCTCTTGCCGTACACTTCCGAGGTCGAAGTCAACAGCACGGGAACCCTCTGCGGGGCGGCTGCTTCAAGCAGAACTTCCGTTTCGTGCAGATTGGTTTCAAGGACACGGATCGGGGTGTTCACAACCAATTCCACGCCCACAGCGGCTGCCAGGTGATAGACGGCCTGTGCCTGCCCCACCAGCCGGGAAAGGTCCGGACAGGTCGAAATGCGCGATTGAACAAAAGCGAATCGAGGGTGGCTGGAGGCGCGGGAGAGGTTCTCGAGGCTGCCGGTCGAAAGATCATCAATCACGACCACGCTTTCGCCCTCCGCCAGCAAGCGTTCCACCAAATGCGAGCCGATGAAACCGGCCCCGCCAGTAACAAGAACATGCCCTGCAGCGTTCGACCCTGACCGCGCTTTGGATGTGCCGGGTTTTGGCTTCAAGGTTTTTATTCAGTCTGCGAATTCTTCAGCTCCGGCCCTTCTATCTTCGTCACCCCGCCGTGCGCCAAAAGTAACTGTTACCCGAGGGACGGGTATCGTTGTGCCAAAAGGGTGTTACCCGATGGCCTTGTTTTTGGTTAACCGTTCTTTGCGTAGGAAGCGAGCTAAAACGAGCAGGGGGGCGGGCTTCGAGCCTTAGCTCGCGCCCCCCTGCGGTGGAACACGGACGCGCATTAGCGGAGGGGGGCACCGGGGGGGAGGTTTGCTCCATCGAGTTATTCACAGTTTTTAGCTCTGCGCTCAACGAGGCCCTCGACGCAGGGCAGAGATGGCCTTCAGGCTTTGTGTCACCGTTTGCTTCAAAGCAAATGGATTTAAGCTTGCCTTATGTTTCACCAAGCGTGCTTTGGCGGCCGCAGTCACCTCGGCGCTGGCCAACACCCGCGCCAGCGGCGTTTGGGCCTCGCCGTAAATGCGGCGTAACTTGCCCGCGACGCGCTCCTTGCTTTCTAACTTGAGGCTGGCATGGAAGTAGTTAAGCAACTGCCCGTAGGCCCCTTTAACCAACCCATTGATCGGCTCAACTAACTCGGGATTATCGTGCCGCTCATACCCGAAACACTGTCGCACGTGCGTCCAGTTCTTCTGCTCGACGTGCGCGTTGTCATCCTTTTTGTAAGGCCGGCTCCGCGTCATGAACACCGGCCGCGGGCGCTTCTGCAGCCAGTGCAGCACGTGATGATTGAGGAACTCTCCCCCGTTATCACTGTCCAGGCCCAACAAGCTAAAGGGCAGACTGGCCTCGATATCCTGCAGGGCCGTCAAGGTGCCGGCCTGGCCCCGTCCCCACATGGCCCGCACTTCCACCCAGGTTGTCGCGTAGTCCACGCCATCGACCATCCACACAAATTCCCCGGCCACACTACCGCCGCACAGCGCCACGGTATCGACCTCCAACCAGCCTGCTTTGCCTTCTTCCCACAGGCTCCCGCGAATGGGGATCTGCTGCCGCAACAATGTCCCCGGGCGCGTTAGCGAGCGGCCCTTCCCTTGGCCCCGCAAGGGTTCGAGCAACCGGTCCAGCGTCCGTGCGCTGGCCAACAGCAACTTCTCTCGCACCTCCCCAGGCATGCGCTTCTCATGCTGCTCGTAGGCCGGAACCCATTCCGGCAACATCGCCACCAGCCGCCGCCCACAGGCGTAATCGCTGGCTTGCCAGATGGGCCGTAACCACGGCAACAACAAGTTGGGCTCATACTTCATCGGACGCCCCGTCAGCACCACAGGTCCCTTCACGGACCTCCTCACTGCTTGACCCAAGGCCCGAATCGCTGCCTTGCGATGGTAGTCCAGCAACTGCACCGCCTGGTCAATACGCTTGGTCTTGTGCTGCGCACCGGCCGTTTTGTAACGCCGCCGCAACTTCTCCAAAACCTGCTTTCGTGTCGAGTTACTCATGCTTTTATCCATTCCGGCCAGGGTAACCCCACTTTTGGCACAACGTATCGTTTCACCGCTCTTTCAACCCCCTCCCGGGTAACAATACTTTTGGCGCAATTCTCGGGCAAAAGGTGGTTCAACGGCTGCAGGTTCCGGGCATCCTCCGCGCACGGCAGTGGAGCCACGTCAACCTGTTCACCTAGCCCATCAGGATCAAGGGCTATGCGGTGGTCTGCGCCATGGACGGAGAGGAGGCGGTCAAAATGGCCGAAGCGGAGGCGCCGGCGCTCATTCTGATGGACATGAGCCTGCCGGTCATGGACGGCTGGGAGGCTACCAAACGAATCAAGGCCACTAAACCATCGGTGCCGATCATCGCGCTGACCGCCCACGCCATGGAAGGCGACGAGCGCAGGGCGCGGGAAGCCGGGTGCGATGATTACGACACGAAACCGATAGAGCTTGAACGGCTGCTGGTCAAAATCGAGAAGTTGCTGGCGCCCGCCACCTCTGCATGAGCCTGCCTGTTGAGGGAATTAAGCAGCCGGCCTCTGCTTCAGGCTCAGCTTCAACCGAGGCGGCGGTGGGAAAGCTGGACCCGCATGCGGCACGAGCTGCGCACGCCTATCAATCATATTCTGGGCTATTGCGAATTGCTGCTCGAAGAGGCGCAGCTCTCGGAACAGGCTTTGGAGGATTTGCGCAGAATTCACGCCGGAGGACGCGAGCTGCAAATACTAATTGCGAGGTACTTTGACGAGGAACAGTTTCTCCAGCACCGGGACTTGCACCAGCTCTACCATGAACTGCGCACACCGGTGAACCACATCATCGGCTACACGGACTTGCTCATCGAACAAACCGAGGACGCGGCCATCCAGGCGGCTGTTGCCGACCTCAAGAAAATACGAGATGCCGCCAGCGACTGGTTGTCCTTGATGGAGGCCTATTTAATCGAGCCGGTCCTGGCGGCGGCGCCTGACACCCTCCAGCCTGCCGGCTCGCGCGGTCAACCTCTGTCTTTGAATCTTGGCTTCAGTTTTAAAGTGCCGGAACCCAAAACTGGCCGGCCTTTGTTTAAGGACGAAGGGGCGATTCTGGTGGTGGATGACGATGAAAGCAGCCGCGAGATGCTGGCCCGGCGGTTGCGGCGCAGCGGCTACACCGTTTCGGCCATAGGCAACGGCGTGCAGGCCCTGGCGCTTGCCCGCAGGCAACAGTTCGATCTCATTTTGCTGGATATGGTCATGCCGGGCCTGGATGGGTTTCAAGTGCTTGCAAAATTCAAGTCCGACCTGGCACTGCGCGACATCCCCATCCTGATGCTTTCTGCGCTGGATGACGAAAATGGCGTCGCCCGCTCTATAGAAATGGGCGCCGAAGATTACCTGGCTAAGCCTTTCAGTCCCGTATTCCTGCGCGCCCGGATTGGCGCCTGCCTGGAAAAGAGGCGGCTCAGGGACAAGGAAAAGGCAACGCACCAGGGCCTGAAGGACACTTTCAGACCTTTTCGACCAGTGCCTCGCGAAAACCCGAGGTAGCCAGCACCGCATCGACTTCCGGCGAAGGCCGTGTCGCCAGCAGCACCCGCTGAGAGTTTTTCATTTGCCGCCATTACTGGAGGAGCACCCGCAGGCCGGCCGAACAAAGAAAAGTTGCGCTGCTCAGGTTGCTTTTCGGACCCGAGCGGATCAGCTTGAGCAGTTCGACCTCCAGTTGATTAGCCCCGGTGCCATCGACGCGCCCGAAGACGAGCACCTCGCAAGAGTCTCCGGTCACGACATTTCGGATTTCCATAATACCGTGGATGTGATATGCAGCATTCTAGGCTCGTCCTTCTGGGGGAGCAAGTGGATATTCGTCAAAAGCTTAGCAGGACGCCGATGTGGCCGCCGGAGTCTCTGCCTTGCTCCTTGTTCATGAGTTCGATGCCGTAGTCGAAGCGAACGGAGAGGTTCTGGCGCAGGTCATAGCGCAGGCCGGCGCCATAGGAGGCCAGGCTGGTGTTTTTCATCAGCCCAGCCCCGGCGTCGGTGATATTGAAGTCTTCGATCTGCACGGTGCCGTAATCGAAGAAAACCAGGAATTGCAAGCGGTCATCGTAGGGAAACCACCCGAATCGCTTCAGCACGGGAAAGGTGGGCGTGCGGAGTTCATTATTGACGATCCAGCCGTTGTCGGCGTTGACGAAGCGTTCGAAATAGCCGCGCACGGTGCCGAAGCCGCCGATGCCGATTTCTTCACTCGGGGTGAGCCGCTGGCTGGAATACTGGCCGAAGAAGTGGAGGACCCAGCTAAAATCAGCGGGCAAGCGGGTGAGGCGCTCTGCGGTCAGACGGCCATACAGGTAATGGGCCTTGGAATCGGGGCGCAACTGGTCGAAGGTCGCGTCGTTATTCTGGCTGGTTAAGCCGCCCGGGCTGTAATAGCCCTCGAGGCCGAGGGAGGTCTGGCCGGCGCGGTCGAGCAGCAAGCCGCTGTAGCCCAACTCGAATTGATCGACCTGGATGCGGGTGGTGCTGAGGGCGGTTTGGCCGCCGAATTCGAGATTGTTATCGGTGCTCTTGAAATCAAAGCCGCCAGTGATTTCCTGGATATAATTTTTGCCCACGCGTTGCGGGATCGAATAGCGCAAGCTGGCCTGGTAGCTGTTGCCCTTGGAAAGCGCCGAGGTATTGGGAAACTCAGCGGTTGCATCGGCATAGGCGCCCATGATGGCGAGGTTGTGGCGCCAGGGCAGCGGGATGAGGTAACTGGCGGAGTGGGCGCTGATGTCCCGGAAGTCCACATCGGTGGTGTATTGGTAATTCAACTGCTGGTCCAAGCCGAAGACGTTGCCCCAATTGAACCCTGCCAGCAAGCGGTCCTGTCCGGTGAACTCGGTGCCGGTGTTTTCGTAGCCGAAGTAGGCGCGCAGCGGAATCCGGTCTTCGACCTGCAGGTCAATATCGGACTTGCCCAGGTCGTCGCCGGCTTTGAAGACGGTGTTGACCTGGCGGAAGGGGTTGCGGTTTACCCAATCCAAATCGTCGGTGAGCTTCTGCATATCGACGACGTCGCCTGGGCGCAAACGGATTTGGCGGGTGATAAACTGGTCGGAAAACCATTTGTGCCCGGGATTATTGACGGTGATTTTGCCGACCTTGCCTTCGAGGAACCAAAGCTGAATGACGCCGGTGCTGAGGTTTTGCGGCGGGAGGATGATGTCCACCAATGGCCTGTTTTTGGCGCGGCAATAAAGGATAATGTCGTTTTCGAGGCTGCGGATATCGTTGATCGAGACGCTCTGGTTGAGATACCAATACCCGAGCTTCTGAAAATCCGGTCCGCTTAATAAGGGGATATTGACGACCTTGATGCCGGTCACGCCCGAGACGCCCTCCTCCTTGATTTCGTCGCGTGACTTAACGATGACGATTCCCGTCAAGCGCGGGATGAGGACGTTGTCATCTTCCGGATTGGTTTGCGGGGTGGGGCTCTGGACCGAAGGGGCGGGGGTGGGCGGCTTTTTGGGGACCTTGGGAGAGCGCTGGGGCAATCGCTCTTCTCCCAATCCCTGTGCTTGCATGCCCACCGGGCAGAACAAGGCGCTCAATAGCAAGAGAAGCGCCAGCCCCGACCACACTTTCAGGATTTTTTGCAATTTCATAGGCTTACTTTAAAAGGTTCCCTCATCCGATTTCTGACGATGCCCGCATAGCCCTGCTCAGAGTTCCCTAATATGAAGATTGCTGGGGGCCGGCGGTGGAGCCGCTGATGCCGGTGACGCCACGAATCCATTTGGAAGTGACCTCGGGTTTGAGCATCTGTTCCACAGGTGTGGTCGTGGTGAACGGGATGGCGGCGAAGCTCATCCAAATCGAGCCGGGACCGAGAATGGAATCGATTTTTGCTCCGTATGCTTTAAGGTCGAAAGCGGTGGTGACGGCGGAGAGAGTCAAACGGCTGGTCGGCAGCTCGATGGAATTAAATGGAGCGAGGGAGTTGGCGAATTGCTGCGCCGGCACACCGCCGCCGTTGAAAAGGATGTCATTGCCCGTAGGCGGGTTGGCTCCGAACACCCCGTCTATTCCAGTATAAAAGGCCTGGGGATTAGCCGGGTAGGGGGAAACGGGCGGGGTATTGACACCGATCTTAGCGGGGTCGGCCCAGAGCAGGTCGAGGGTGTTGGCATCGACGAATGTGATAGGCTTTCCGGTCTGCCATGCCAGGAAACTGACGTCGCTCGAATTAGCCAGATTTCCCAGGAAGGCGACATTGGAAGCGACGAGGCTCAAGCGGGGCACATTCACGACAGCCCAGGCCCCGCCGGCGAACGCGTTTGTAATGGTCCCGCGCATCGTCTGCAAGGAGAGGGTGGTAGAATCCTTTGTGGAGGAGGCGACCGGGGTAGGCTGGAATGGGAGGCCCGAGCTATTGGTCAAGGTGATGGTCTGATTGACGACAATGTTGCCGTTGAAAGTGGTTTTGTTGCCGATCTGGAGTATGCCGGCCTTGACGTTGTTGAGCCCGGCGTATTCAAGCGGGTTGGGCCCGGCGATATAAGGACCACCGATAAAGAGGGTGCCTGAGGTGGAGATGGGCTGGAGGGTGACCTGGTTGCGGGGGGCGGTGATGCCGATGGCCGTGATGCCGATGTTATTGGCGTTGAGGGTGACCAGGCTGCCTGGGCTCAACGCGGTGATACCCGGCACCCCGCCGACGGTGGTCACGGTGAGGGCATCCTGGTCGGTAAACTGGAAGGCGCCGGGGCCGGTGAGGATTCCGGCGAGATTCTGCACGTGGTTATTGGTGCCGACAAGGGATACCTGGCTGACGCCGTTAAGGGCCAATTCCCTGGCAACCAGACTGGCGCCGGGTTCCTGGAAGATGCCCGCGGCCGAGTTGAGCATGACGGTGGCGATTGGGGCCAGGACATCATCCAAGTGCATATCGGTGCTTTGGGAGACCTGGACCTGAGTCCCGTTGGTGCTCGAGAGCGCGACGCGGCTGAAAGTATTGGCGGGGTTATTCAAAGTGATGTTGCCGCCAGCATCGAGATTCGCGCTGCCCCCAACCGAGACCGGGGCGGTTTGGGAAATGTTCCCGCTGGCAGTTCCCATCAAATCATTGACGACGTTGTATCCGGCAAAGACGAGGTCACCGCCATTGGCGTGGGCTTCGAGGCTTCGCGAAGCCCCACCCACCGTCAAGGTGCTGATGTCCACGAGAGTGACTGCCTGGCCATTGGCGACGGTGACCAAGCCACCGAAATAATTGCCCGGGCCATCCAAGGTGATGTTGCCGCCGGCATTCAGGGTGGTGGATGTCCCCACGGTGATAGCTTTTCCAGGGACCTGGCTAATCGCGCCGGGAGAAACCAGGGCCAGAGAACCGCTATTGACAGAGACAGTATCGAACAGGGCATCCCCGGCTTCAGTGACGGATGCGGCGGCGCCATTGACGGAGTTTAGGCTCAAGGACCCAAAGTAGTTCCCGGCATTGTTCAGTGTGATGTCGCCATTGGCGCCGCTGCCGGCTGAAATAAAGGAGGCCAGTTGCCCAACGGTGATGCTCCTGCCGGGGACCTGGGAAATTGCGGCCGCCGAGTTGATCGAGAGCGCCCCATTATTCACAGCGACTGTATCCAGCACCGCGGCGCTTGCCGCAGCGACAGACGCGGCTGCGCCATTGGCCGTGTTCAAGCTGAGCGAGCCAAAGTAGTTCCCGGCATTGTTCAGTGTGATGTCTCCGCCGGCGCCGCTGCCGGTGGAGGTAAACGAAGCCAATTGTCCGACCGTGATGTTCTTGCCCGAGACCTGGCTTATAGCGCCGGCCGAATTGACCGTGAGCGCGCCATTGTTGACGGCCACCGTATCGAGTGCGGTATCGCCCGCCTGGGTGACTGCCGCCGCTGTGCCATTGGCGGTAATCAAACCAAGGGACCCAAAATTATTGCCTGCATTGTTAAGAGTGATGTCGCCGCTGGCGCCGCTGCCGGTGGAGGTAAAGGAAGCCAACTGCCCTACCGAGATGCTCTTGCCAGGAACCTGGCTGATAGCCCCGGCGGAATTGAGTGTCAGGGCGCCGTTGTTCACCGCGACGATGTCGAGGACCGTGTCGCTCGCCTCAGTCAGTGATGCCGCTGAGCCATTGGCTGTGTTCAAACTCACTGAGCCGAAATTATTTCCGGCATTGTCGAGTGTGATATCGCCGCTGGCGCCAATGCCGGTCGAAATAAATGAGGCCAATTGACCGACCGTCATGGTCTTGCCGGCCACCTGGCTGATAGCTCCGGCCGAATTGATCGTCAGTGCGCCATTGTTCACAGAGACAGTATCCAGGGCAGTGTCGCTCGCCTCGGTGATTGATGCTGCCAGGCCATTGGCTGTGTTCAGAGCCACGGACCCGAAATTATTCCCGGCGTTGTTCAGCGTGATGTCGCCGCTAGCGCCGCTGCCGGTGGAGGTAAAGGAAGCCAATTGGCCGACTGTAATGCTCTTGCCAGCCGCCTGGCTGATCGTTCCGGCTGAGTTAACCGTCAGCGCGCCATTGTTGACCGCCACGGCATCCAGGGCGGTGTCGCTGGCCTCAGTGACCGAAGCCGCTGAACCATTGGCGGAGTTCAGAGCCACCGAACCGAAATTATTCCCGGCATTATCCAGTGTGATGTCGCCGCTGGCGCCGCTGCCGGTTGAGGTAAACGAAGCCAATTGCCCTACCGAGATGCTCTTGCCAGAAACCTGGCTGATTGCTCCAGCCGAATTGACCGTCAGCGCGCCATTGTTGACCACCACAGCGTCCAGGGCGGTGTCGCTGGCCTCAGTGACTGATGCCGCCGAACCATTGGCGGTGTTCAAACTCACTGAGCCGAAGTTATTTCCGGCATTGTCCAGTGTGATGTCTCCTCTGGCGCCGCTGCCGGTGGAGGTAAACGAAGCCAACTGGCCGACGGCGATGCTCTTGCCGGCCACTTGGCTAATGGCTCCGGCAGAATTGACCGTTAGCGCTCCATTGTTCACTGAAACGGTGTCCAGGGCGGTGTCGCTGGCCTCAGTGACTGATGCCGCTGAACCATTGGCGGTGTTCAAACTCACAGAGCCGAAATTGTTCCCGACATTGTCGAGTGTGATATCTCCGCTGGCGCCGCTGCCGGTGGAGGTAAACGAAGCCAACTGGCCGACGGCGATGCTCTTGCCAGACACCTGGCTGATGGCCCCGGCGGAATTGATTGTCAGCGCGCCATTATTCACTGAAACAGTGTCCAGGCCGGTGTCGCTCGCTTCAGTAACTGATGCCGCGGCGCCATTAGCGCTGTTCAGAGCGACGGAACCGAAGTTATTCCCCGCATTGTTCAGCGTGATGTTGCCACTGGCGCCGCTGCCGGTGGAGGTAAAGGAAGCCAACTGGCCGACCGTGATGCTCTTACCGGAAACCTGGCTGATGGCCCCGGCGGAATTGATTGTCAGCGCGCCATTATTCATTGACACGGTGTCCAGGGCGGTGTCGCTCGCTTCAGTGACTGATGCCGCTGAACCATTGGCGGTGTTCAAACCCACTGAGCCGAAGTTATTTCCTGCATTATTCAAAGTGATGTCGCCACTGGCGCCGCTGCCGGTGGAGGTAAAAGAGGCCAACTGTCCGACTCCAATGCTCTTGCCAGCCACTTGGCTGATGGCTCCGGCCGAATCGACCATCAGCGCGCCATTATTCACTGAAACGGTGTCCAGGGCGGTGTCGCTCGCTTCAGTGACAGATGCCGCCGCGCCATTGGCTGTGCTCAGAGCCACCGAGCCAAAATTGTTCCCGGCGTTGTCGAGCGTGATGTCGCCACTGGCGCCGCTGCCAGTCGATGTAAATGAGGCCAACTGGCCGGCCGTGATGCTCTTCCCAGCCACCTGGCTGATGGCCCCAGCCGAATTGACTGTCAGGGCGCCATTGTTCACCGCAACCGTATCCAGGGCCGTGTCGCTCGCCTCGGTAACCGATGCGGCAGAGCCATTACCGGTGTTCAGACCCACAGAACCAAAGTTATTGCCGGCGTTATTGAGCGTGATATCGCCACTGGCGCCGCTGCCCGTTGAAGAAAAGGCAGCCAACTGGCCCACGGTGACGCTCTTTCCAGCGACCTGGCTGATTGCTCCGGCCGAATTGACCGTGAGCGCGCCATTGTTCACCGCCACCGTATCCAAGGCAGTGTCGCTTGCCTCGGTCAGCGATGCCGCCGCGCCATTGACGGTGTTCAAACCCACAGAACCAAAATTGTTACCGGCATTGTTCAGGGTGATGTCGCCACTGGCCCCGCTGCCGGTCGATGTAAATGAGGCCAACTGCGCGACGGTGATGTTTTTACCAGCCACTTGGCTGATTGCCCCGGCGGAATTGACGGCCAGCGCGCCATTGTTTACCGCCACTGTGTCCAGGGCGGTGTCGCTCGCTTCAGTGACGGATGCCGCGGAACCATTAGCCGAGTTCAAGCTAACGGAACCGAAGTTGTTCCCGGTGTTATTCAGGGTGATGTCTCCGCTAGCCCCGCTCCCGGTGGAACTAAAGGAGGCCAACTGCCCTACCGTAATGTTCTTGCCAGCCACCTGGCTGATGGCGCCGGCTGAACTGACCGTCAGCGCGCCATTGTTTACGGCCACAGTATCGAGGGCGGTATCGCTCGCCTCGGTGGCGGATGCGGCAGAGCCATTGGCGGAGTTCAAACTGAGCGAGCCAAAATTGTTCCCGGCATTGTCCAACGTGATATCGCCAGCAGCCCCGCTGCCAGTTGAAGTGAAGGAAGCCAACTGGCCGACCGTGACGCTCCTGCCGGCCACCTGGCTGATGGCCCCTGCCGAGTTAACGCTTAGCGCCCCATTGTTCACCGAAACGGCGTCCAAGGCCGTAGCGCTGGCCTCAGTCACGGATGCCGCAGCGCCATTAGCCGAGTTTAAGCTCACGGAACCGAAATTATTTGCCGGGTTATTGAGGGTGATGTCTCCGCTGGCCCCGCTGCCTGCCGAGGTAAACGAAGCCAATTGTCCCGCCGTGATGCTCTTGCCAGCCACCTGGCTGATAGCGCCGGCCGAGTTGACCGCCAGGGCGCCGTTGTTCACTGCCACGGTATCCAAGGCGGTGTCGCTCGCCTCAGTCAGCGATGCCGCCGCCCCATTGGCGGTGTTCAAACCCACAGAACCAAAATTGTTACCGGCATTGTTCAGGGTGATATCGCCACTGGCCCCGCTGCCTGAGGAAGTGAAGGAAGCCAACTGCCCTACGGTGATGGTCTTGCCAGAAACCTGGCTGATGGCTCCAGCGGAAATGACCGTCAGGGCTCCGTTGTTGACTGCAATCGTATCCAAGGCTGAAGCACTTGCTTCATTGACTGACGCCGCCGCCCCATTCGGGCTCACCAAAGTGATTGACCCGAAATTATTGGCGGCGTTATTCAAAGTGATGTTCCCGGCCGCCCCGCTGGCAGTCGAGGTGAATGAGCCCAAACCGGTCACATTCAGCGCGCCGCTCTGCGTTAGGGGTCCGGCGGCAGCTACGCTCAAGTTACCGCTTGCGGTCGAGTTCCCCAAATCCAGGGCATTGGCATCGGCCAGCAGGACATTGGCGCCCGAGACAATTGATACCGTTGTAAAATCATTGGCGGGATTCGCCAGGGTAACGTCATTGCCAGGTCCGGCAGCAAAAGTGGCGATCTTACCCAGCCCGTTGGCTATAATGATCCCGGTTTGTGTGATGGGCCCGCTGGCGGTGACGTTAAAATTGCCGCTGACGGCCGAGGCGCCCAGGTTCAGCGCGTTGGCATCCGCCAACGTGACGTTATTGCCGGACCCTATGGATACCGTGGAAAAATCATTAGCGGGGTCGGCCAGGTTGATGTCATTGGCTGCTCCAGCGGCAAATGTTGCGGTCTTACCCGAGCCGTTGGCGATGATGCTCCCGCTCTGAGTCATCGGGCCGTTAGCCGTCACACTGAAATTGCCGCTTATATTTGCGGGGCCCAGGTTCAGCGCGTTGGCATCCGCCAGGGTGACGTTGTTAGCCGACCCTATAGCAACGGTTGTAAAATCATTGGCGGGATTGCCCAGCAGGATGTCGTTGAGAGGGCCGGAGGCGAAGGTGGCCACTTTGCCAAGCCCATTGGCCAAAATAACCCCGCTCTGCGTAATGGGTCCATTGGCAGACACATTAAAATTCCCGCTCACCGTCGAGGCCGCCAGGATCAGGGCGTTGGCATCCGCCAAAGTCACATTGTTGCCTGAGGTAATTGAAACGGCTGAAAAATCGTTGGCGGAATTTCCGAGCGTAATATCGTTGGCTGCTCCCGCTGCGAACGTGGCGACCTTGGCAGTTCCATTCGCAAGAATGGCCCCGCCCTGGGTAATCGGGCCGTTAGCAGCGACCGATAAATTGCCAGCCAGGGTGGACGCGGCAAGGTCGATGCCATTTAGGTCGGACAACGCCACGTTATTAGCGGAAACGATCCCTACGGAAGTGAAATCATTGGCAGGATTGGCCAGCGTAATGTCGTTGGCCAGACCGGCAGTAAAAGTGGCGGTCTTGCCCAGTCCATTAGCGATGATCGGACCGGTCTGCGTTATGGGACCGTTTGCCACGGTGCTGAGGTTGCCCCCGACGCTCAGCGTGCCAAATGCCGTTGCTCCTCCGGCGGTGGTGGCCAGATCACCGCTGATCGTCCCGCCGAGCGTCAGCGCTATAATATCATTCAGGTTGACGTTCCCGGCGCTCACAATGGTCACCGCGCCCTGGAAGGAGTCGGCATGATTCAACGTGATGTCATTTGCGGGGCCCGCGGCCAAGGCCGTGGTGCCGGCGACCGTCACCGCGCCGTTATCGCTGATGGGGCCGGTGGCGTTTGCATTGAGAAAGCCGCCCACGCTGAGGGGATTCAAGATAGTGGCGCCCCCTGCGCTGATACCCAAGTTACCACTGACCGCCCCCCCTACGGTCAACCCGTTCACGTCGGTTAGCACCACATTCCGGCCATTCACGATGGTTACGGCTCCGCCGAAATCGTCTGCATGAGTGAGTTGAATATCGTTGAGCGGGCCGGCCCCCAGGCTTGATAGACCTGCCACGTGAACGGCTCCGTTATCATTAATCAATCCATTGGCCGTGGCATTCAGGTTGCCACTTATATTCAAGTTATTGAATCCCAGAACACCTCCTGCGGTTGCATTGAGGTTGCCGCTAATCGTGCCACCTACAATCAGGCCATTGATGTCATTGAGGACGACGTTATGGCCGCTGGTAATGCCGACCGAGCTAAAGTTGTTGTTTTGATTGAGAGCGATGTTATTTGCTGGACCCGCTGCCAGTGTGCTGGTCCCGGTAACAGTCAAAGGGCCGGTACCGCTCTGGCTGATCCCACCGGCGGTGGTCGAAAGGGCCATCGTCCCGCCAATAACACTAGCTGCCGCGCCGGTGAAATCCACCAACCCGCCGGCTTTCACATTCAGATTTCCGCTCAACGTCAGAACGGGCAGGTTCACTCCGGCATTGTCGAATCGCAGAGTGAGGTTGCGCAGGGCCGCGGGGAGTGCCGGGTAGAGGGCGGTAGGAGTGGCGAAGACATTCCACAGCGCCACATCCTGCACCGAGCCGCCGTTGATGGCGCTGATGGTGATGGGCTGATTACCAAAATTGTTGGGGCTGCTGCCCAGGAGGACGCTGGCGGCAGCGCCATTGATGGTGAAGGTGCTGGGAAAGGCCATCACGTTGAGCGCTCCGCTCTGGCTAATCGTGCCACCAGCCGTCACGCTCAAGGCCCCACTCAAGGTGACCGCCGGCAGTGCTACTGGTGCGGTGTCAAAATACAATGTCAGGTTTCGCAGGTTTGCGGGCAAAGCCAATACTGATGCGCCGGGGTCCACGTTACGCAAGTTCAAGTCCTGCACAGAGCCACCGTTGATTGCGCCGACGCTGAGCGGTTGGTTGGCGAAATGATTGGGCTGGCCGCCTAATAGTATATTGGCGGTTACGTCCTCGATGCTGAAGGAACTGCCTCCGCTCATCACGCTCAGAGCGCCCAACTGGGTGATGTCACCTGCGGAGATAACCTGCAAGCTCCCCGGAAGAGTCAGCGCCGGTAATTGGACGGCGCCGTCGTCGGAACGGATAACGTAAGCCAAGGGCTGGCCGCCGATGAATTGGGCTGACGGCGGGAGATTCCCGGCGAGAATCGCCGCATCCTGCTGATAGGTGAAACTGACGGGCGCGGCCAGGCCGGCGGTATTCTCGAAGAGAGGGCCATTGCTGAGCAGGTCGGCGGTGGATGTGGCGCCGCCGCCATGGCCATCCCCAGCCTGATAGGATTGGGTATCGGCTTTTACAACCACGGCTGGACCGAAGGTGATGTTGCCCAAACCTGTGAGACCAGAATGGGCGTCGAACGTGCCGGCCGTAATGTTTGCGCCGATTGCAATATTATTGACCGATTCCAAATCAATTACACCGGTCGAGCTAATCGCTATGGCGCCGTTCAAGTTCAGGGTTGCCCCTTTAAGGGTTAAGCCGCTCAATAAAGGTGTGGTCGTCCCGATGACACCCAGGGAGATGTTGCCCCAACCATCGCTGCCCTGGCCGCTGGCATCCAGCACAAGGGCGTGGCTGCCATTAATAGCAGTGGCAGGACCAAAACTGATCGACCCCGCCGCGCCGCCATCCTGGATGCTATCCGTATCGATGGTTACATTATTGACCAAATTCACCGCTGTGATGCCTGTAAAATCCACGGCGGCATCTTCGGTATTAATGTTGCCATTTAATGTGAGGATGTTCCCTGTGACTTTCAGGCCCGTGAGCCGCGTCCCTCCGCCTAACACGCCCAAAGCCACGTTGCCGCCGGTATCGACTTCAAGCGTTTTTGCTCCATCCACGGTTGAGGTCAACGAGATGTTCTGACCGCCGGCATCCTTAAGAACGGTTGAGGCATTTAACACGACGGCGCCATTATAGGTTTGGCCGGCGGTGGACTGAACTGTGGGGGTGGCAGCGGTGCTGCCGGAGACCTGGAAAGCCGCCGTGTCTGCAATGGTCAGGGCGGCCGCATTGACGCCCGCAGGATTGGCCCCGCCCGGAGCTGCCATATTGAACTGGGCCTGGCCGCCCGTACCGCCAGAAGCATCGGTGGTGAGACTTGCCAAAGGCGTTGCGCCGCCGACCACACCATTGAATACCTCATTGCCGGTGGTATCGACCTCGAGACCAAAACTCCCATCTACTGTGGTTTGAAAGACGATGTCTTGTCCTGCCGAATCACGCAGCACAGTCCCGGCGCTCAAGACCACGGCGCCTTTATAAGTTTGGCCGCTGCTGGATTCGACACTCGGCTTGAGGCCGGTGCTTCCGGCGACATTCATCGCCGCGACGTCGTTGATGACCAGCGAACCCACATTAACGCCTGCAGGATTGGCACCGCCCGGCGCGGTCATATTGAACTGAGCCTGCCCGCCCACTCCGCCGCTGGCGTCAGTTGTCAGGCTGATCAGCGGGGTAACGCCACCGACGACACCATTGAAGATTTCGTTTCCGGTCGTGTCCACTTCGAGTCGGTGGTTGCCGTCCAACGTCGAGTCGAAGATGATGTTCTGTCCGGCGGAGTCTTTGAGGACGCTGTCCTGGCTTAGCGTGAGGGGGTTCTCATAGGTCTGGCCGCCGCTGGTTGTCACTGTCGGGGCGTTCAAGTCGGCATTGCCTGCGCTGGCGACCGAGTTGCCGCGCACATCGAGGCTGGCCAAAGGAGTGATTCCCACAGCGGCATCAAACTCAGACGTTCCGTCGGTTTTGATGGACAGGCCCTGCACCCCCGCGCTCGCGGCATCGACCGTGCTCTGGAACCAAATCTTGCCGTTGGCGGGCAAGGTTGCCGTGCTGCTGAGTGTGCGGGCGCCGGCAGCGCCGCCGATTGTTACCGCATGAACATAGGTTTGGCTGCCGGCCACAGCGAAATCCCCGTTTACCAGCGTCCCGCCCACGCCATCGGAAGTGAAGTTATTGAGGTTGGCAAAAACCGCTGGGACAGTCACAGCGCTGCTAAAGGACAACTGGAGGTTCTGGTTGCCCCCGTTCCAGGTTGGCCCGAGGGTCAGAGTCGTTCCGGTCAGGTGCGCGCCGGCGGATTGTGATACAGCGTTTTCAAAGGTTTGGCTTCCGCTAGTTGCGATACTGGGCGTGTTGAGGTCTGTATTGCCCGCCGTAGCGATGGAATTGCCTTTGATGTCGAGGCTCGCGAGACTGGTTGCTCCCACTGCTGCGTCAAACTCGGTCGTGCCATCTGTTTTCACCACCAGGCCCTGGCTTCCGGCGGTCAGGGCATCGACTGTGCCTTGAAACCAAATCTTTCCATTGGCGGGCAAGACAGCGGTGCTGGTGAGGGTCCGAGCACCTGCCGGACCGGAAATAGTCACTGGAGAGCCGTATGTTTGACTGCCTGCAGTGGTAAAATCCCCGTTAATGACGGTGCCGCCGGCGCCGTCGGAGGCGAAGTTGTTCACATTGACCAAAGCGGCTGGGACAGTGACCGAGCTATTGAAGGTCAGTTGCAGATTGTGGTTAGCCGCATCCCAACTGGGCCCCAGCGCCAGGGCCGAGCCTGTCAGGTGGGAGTCTGCAGACTGAACGACCGCATCGTTATAGGTTTGAGTGCCGCTGGAGGTCACATTGCCACCGATTTGAGTCTGCTCGCCGGTTTCGCCGGTCACATCGGTCGTCAGACTACCCAGACTCTGGAGGCCGCCAATGGCGCCATCGAATTCAGTGATGCCGCCGGTGTTCACTTTTAAAGTGCGGTCATTAGCGGCCAAGTCTCCATCGACTGTGCTCTGAAACCATACTTTGCCGCTCGTCAACAAGGTGTTACCGGTGCCGCGCAATGCGTTCACGGTCACGTTCTGAGCAAGGATGACTGGTCCAGAGAGGGTAATAGCGGCCCCGGCGCCGCCAACCCCAGTACCGCCGACCGCAACGCCGCCGCTCGCACTCAAGTCGCCGTTTAAAGTGATTGATGGCGTGGCACTATTCGCCGTCAGCGCAATAGAGCCGGCGCTGCCGCCGTTGTGGTTTCCACTACCCCGCGCACTGCTGCCGGAGCTGTCCACGGCTGCTAAATTAAGAGTGCCACCGATCAGGCTGAGGGTGCCGCCGCTATTTCCCGCTACGTTGCCCGAAGTCAGCGCCGCCCCGGCAGTGGTCAATGCGCCGGCAGCGATAATGTTGCCTCCGCCTGCTCCCGTATTAATGGAAAGATTACCTCCGGCTGTGGCCGTGGTATCGGCGGGACCGCTGGTTGTTAGCGTTCCCAGCGTCGCGTCGCCCGCTGCGCCCGATAACGTGCTGCCGGTGATGTTCGCCGCGCCGCCCCTGGTCAGAATGGACGAACCGGGTGTCATGAAAAACTGCGCAGTACCGGCATCGCGATTGGCTAGTGTGGCCGCCGCATCGTTGTATGTTGCGCTAAAATCCCCACCATTCATTGTGAGCGTAACAGCCCCGCTGCTATTAGCCGGTGTGGTGAAATCCGGAGTTTGGGCAAAGATGAGGTTGCGTCCCGCCTCGAGTGAGAAGTTTTTCCCTGCCGTGCCGGCGTTCAACGCGAAGTTGAGGTCCGTCTCGATGGCAATGTCATTGTTAGCCTTCAGGGTTAAGGAGGCATTATTGGCCAACTCGGTGACTAAGTTTGCTGCGCTCAAGTTGGCGGTAGCGGTCGGGTTCTGGGCGAAGGTCTCGTTATTCGCCACGACATCGGAACCCGATGCGTTGATAACGATGTTTTTCGGGTCAAGCAGCAGTTCGCCCCCGCGCCCGGCTGGCGCCAGGGTATTCACGAGGCCGTTAAAGGCCAAAGAATTGCCACTTGAAGTTTCGACGAAGCCGCCATTGCCGCCTTGGGACCCGCCTCGGGCGAAGATCGAGCCTTGGAACCGGGTAGTGTCCTCGGACCACAAGACGACCTTGCCGCCATTCCCAAGGGTCAGGGCATCGGCACGGATGGAGGCATTGGCTCCGACCACCGTGGCCTCGGCATTCAGGACGGCAGGATTGCGTCCATGATAATCGCCGCCCAATAAGACTGTGCCGCCTCCGCCCTGGCCACTGGCATCAATGAGCCCATTGCCAAAGAGGCCGACGTGGTCTCCTGTCACCTGGACCATGCCGCCTTTTGCGCCAGAGCTGTTGCCTTGGACGTCAATTGTCCCCGAACTGACTACAGTGGCTGGGGCCGTCGCATTGTGGCCGCCTTCCAGGATGACGGCGCCGCCGTTGCCGTTGGCGCCACTGGCATCGATGGCGCCGGAGTTCTGAATATTGCCGCCTGAAGCGCGCAAATAAATCCTGCCGCCCTCATTGATGGCGGTTGTGGCTCGAATTGCCCCGCCATTATTAATGGCCAGGGCATAAATATTGCCGCCGGCGGCTTTTATCTCGGTTGTTGCCGCCTGGATTTGCCCCTGGTTGTTCACGCCGGTGCCGGTCCCATGCTGGGCTGGATTTCCTGCCTGCACGACAATCCGCTCAGCCCCCGATTGGGCCAGGAGTATTTTTGAGCCTGCGGCTAAACCGACTGTGCCCGAGGCCTGTACTTTGCCGGCATTTTCGACTGTATTGGCTATGAGGAAGACATCCCCGCCCAAGGCCTGAATGGTTCCCTCGTTGCGGACGGAGGCGGTTGAAGACCCAGAGAGGGTCAGCGCAGCGGCTGAGCGGAAGGCATCATTGCCAATATCAAAAGTTGAGGCCAGAAAGCTCCGGGTGTTTATCACTCCGCTTGGCCCCACAAAGACACCCGCTGGATTGACCAGGTAAACCTTGCCATTGGCCTCGAGGTTTCCATAAATCAACGAGGGAGTGGGGGTCATGACCCGGTTCAAGATGGCGGCTGTTGCGGATGGCTGAATGAATTTGGTCATCTCTCCTGCATTGATGGAAAAGCTCTGCCAATTGATAATGGCCTGGCCTTTGTTCTGGTTGATGGTAACCAGTGAAGTGCCCTGCCCCTTGATAGTGGCATTAGCATTGCCCCCTACCACGCTGCCCCCAAGCGGGTTGGCATGGGCCTGATGAATAAACGACGCGCAACAAAAAGCCAACAGCCCCGCAACATTGATTCTCATAACCTTCACCTCGGACCGAGCCCCACTCGTACACGCGCACAAGCGCTCCTCGTGACAAAAATAGTGGATGCTCTGAGGGGTTTTCTAACCGAAACGCGAAGGAAGGTCAATACCTATTTGTGACAGATTGTTGTTTTGCGCGCGTTTTTCTTCCCGATTCCATATTCGCATTTTGCCGCTCGCGCGAGGGTGCGGTTTCTTTAGAATCAGGGCATGGCGCGCTATTCACGCAATGACCAGGCCGGAGTCGAACTGCCGAAGGCCAAGCTGGACCGTGAATCGCTGCGGCAGGCATTGGAGCTGTTCCAGTATCTGCGTCCGTATCGGGTTCGGTTTGGGGCGGCCCTGGTGTCGATGTTCATCGGCAGCCTGTTGAGCCTGGCCTTTCCTTACCTGGCGGGGAGCATCATCGATGCGGCCATGCACGGGTCCCGGGGCGGCGGCATGGCGCGCGCGGACCGCACGGCCCTGATGCTGATGGGCATCCTGGCACTGCAAGCCGGCCTGTCTTATTTCCATTCCCTTTCCTTTGCCACGGTCGGCCAGCGCAGTCTGGTCGATTTGCGCCGGGCGACTTATGCGAGATTGATCTCGCTGCCGATGACCTTTTTTGCCCAACGCCGCGTGGGGGAGTTAGCCAGCCGTCTTTCCGCCGACCTGATTCAAATCGAGGACACGCTCATCAGTGTAGTGCCGCAGTTTCTGCGCCAAACCACCTTGCTCGTGGGGGGCATTGCGCTCATTGCGGTCACTTCGCTGCAATTGACCGCTATCATGCTCGCGAGTCTGCCGTTGGTGATTGTGGTGGCGGTGGTGTTTGGCCGCAAAACGCGCAAGATTTACCGGGAAGCGCAGGATCGGCTGGCTGATACGGCGACGATCGTGGAGGAGACGTTGCAGGGCATCGTGAATGTGAAGGCCTTTTCCAATGAAGGTTATGAACTCAATCGCTACCACGACGGGTTGGGAAGGTTCCTGACCGCCACGTTGCGCGGCGCCCGGCTGCGCGCGGCGTTCAATGCCTTTATAGTCCTCGCCTTGTTCGGGTTCATCGTTCTGGTGCTGTGGTCCGGGGCTCGTCTTTTGCAGCAGGGAAGGATCACTTTTGGCGACCTCACCCGTTTCGGGCTTTACACGACATTTATTGCAGGAGCGATGGGGCAATTCGCGGAACTCTACAGCCAGCTCCAAAAGGCCATCGGCGCCACGCAGCGGGTTCGGGAGTTGCTGCGGGAAACCGGCGAGGTGGAAGCGTTGCTTGGCCCCCGGCCAGCCCCGAGGCTGCCGCGGCTGCGCGGAGACGTGATGTTCGAGAATGTGCACTTCACCTATCCTTCGCGACCCGGAGTTGAAGTGCTTCAGACGATCCACCTGGAAGCGGCTTCGGGGCAAAGAATCGCCCTGGTGGGCCCGAGCGGGGCGGGAAAGTCCACCCTCATTTCGCTGCTGCTACGGCTGTATGATCCGTCAGCCGGGCGGTTGTTGGTGGATGGCAGGGATGCCCGCGATTACCGGCTCACCGAGTTGCGGGGCCAAATGTCCATGGTCCCGCAGGAGGTCTTGCTGTTCGGCGGAAGCATTGCGGAGAACATCGCCTATGGAAAACCGGGCTCGAGCATGGCGGAAATCGAAGGGGCGGCTCGACAGGCCAACGCGCATGAGTTCATCCAGGGCTTTCCGGAAGGTTATGCCACACTAGTGGGCGACCGCGGCATCAAGCTTTCGGGCGGGCAGCGTCAGCGTGTGGCCATAGCCCGCGCGATTTTGAAAAATCCGGCCATCCTCATTCTGGATGAAGCCACCAGCTCGCTGGATTCAGAGAGCGAACGCCTGATTCAGGAAGCGCTGGAGACCCTGATGCAAGGGCGCACCACGTTTATTATCGCCCACCGGCTGGCCACCGTGCGGCATGTGGACCGCATTATCGTGATCGCCGGTGGGCGGGTGGTCGAGTCCGGCACCCACGAAGAACTGCAAGCCATGGAGGAAGGTGTGTACCGGCGCCTGGCCGCGCTGCAATTCCGCGAACCCGCCTCGCTTGACGCAATTTCGTAATGTTTCGTTGGTAACAGTCGCTTTAATCCGGGCGCGCTTCCAGAACTCATGCGCTTGTTGGTAATGCCGTCATTCGAAATCCGCCGGCTCGCCGCCTCTGCGCGCCAAGCTGGCGCTCTTTGGCCACCCCATTGCCCCCATTGTCTCACCCGGAAGTTTAGGCGTTGACGAGCGCTAGCGAGTCAGCCCGTAAATTTGGGCGGTTACTTCTTTGCCAGCGACTCCTTGACGAAGCGGCCAAAGTCGTTGGGCTCGAAAGCCCAGTTCTTGAGCAACGGTGGACCGCAGCTTGGATGGAAACACCAGGCCGTCCAGTTCAAGTGATGAGTCTGGGCGTAATCCATGAGACGCCGGGCGTATTCAAGGTCTTTGGAAGAGCCGCCCCATTCGCCCATGAATACCGCATATTGTTTGCTGACATCGCCAAAGCTTTTGTCCCAATCCTTTTTCCAGGGATAG
Organism: Verrucomicrobiia bacterium; assembly: GCA_035946615.1. Taxonomy (NCBI): domain Bacteria; kingdom Pseudomonadati; phylum Verrucomicrobiota; class Verrucomicrobiia; species Verrucomicrobiia bacterium. Next base: position 30,422 of record DASYZB010000132.1, on the reverse strand, counting down.
GGGTGGGTCTCATAAATGATGTTGGTGCCGGCAATGGCATAGCCTTGCAGGACACCGCGCAAATCATAAGCCCACTGGTTGCCGCTGGCCGTCACCACGTTCCCGGCTCCGGCTGCCCGCACGGTGTCGTAGAGTGTCTGCATACCGACGGCCTGGTAAACAACGGGCGCTTGCTGGGCGGCCTTCTTCGAAGGTTTCTCCGTGACGGTGCCGCCGTCGCGCCAAATTGTCCATTTAATGTCGTGCGGCTCATTGTACAGGCCGAGGATGACGTTCTGCTGGTTTTTGTAGCGAGTGGCGGCGTCTTTCCAGAAGAGAATGGAATGCGCGTCCGGCATGGAGTGCTGAGAGAGCCTGGCGCCTTCATTGGCCCACCCGCCGCAATCCGACCAGTGAAGATCGAGATCGATGTAAGTCCCGGCGGCTCCGGCGGCTTCGGCCAACCTGTCCACCAGCGCGCGATAGCCGGCGCCAGCGTCCTGTTGTCCGCTCGTTTTGCCGAACCAACGGTCCTGCGCCAGGGGCATGCGGATGATATTGGCTTTCCACACATGGATGGCCTGGTCGAAGGCCTGCTCCATGTGCTCGCCCTGGGTTGTCCATTCGAGCGAAGCGATGTTTACCCCGCGCAGCAAGACAGGCTCGCCGCTCGCGTTGAGAAGGCGGGTTCCTTCAACACGCAGGCGCATCGGAGCACGGTTGGGAGCCATGGGAAGGGGTTGGCTCGGTACAAGGTCATCGTCTCGAGCCGGGTTGGCCGCTCGGCTGTTTGCAGTGCCTGCGGATAACGCAACTAAGGTGAGCGCGAAAACAATGGCCTTGGCGGAAACAATAATCATTGAGCTCAAAAAGGTTGTTATTGGTACTGGGCCGCGCTGCGGGTGATGAGCCACTGGTAATCGACGCGGCCTGCTGAATCAAACGCAGGAGAGAAATAGGAGAACTGGACGGGGATTTTGGTCCTGCTGCTCAGCCAGATGTGCAATTCGGAGTGGCCATCAGCGAAGGTAACCACTGCCCCGCCGTTATGCAAGGAAGCCGGAATATCACCCCAATAAGCAGCCGAGACGGGATTGTTTAGAAAATAGCCGTCGTTCATCGAATCAGGATGCTCATCGAGAAAAACAAAGGTATTGCCGGGTTGAGCAACCCGGCTGACTTTTAGCCATTGCCTGTAGGAAGAAAAGAAGGTGTTTCTGCCCGTCTCCCAAGTAGAAGGCCCCAAGGTATCGTATGGTCCGAAGAACCCATTCATTGAAACACTGCGGGTGCGAGCAATGTGCCCGGCCGCAAGTTGAGCCGCTGAGAGGTAATTATCCGCCGGACATTTGTAAAGGCCCACCTTGCCCGCGGTGTAAGGAGCAAACAATCCGGTCTGGAGATTAGTGGGATTGAAGTTTCCCCATTGGTCGTTGGTACTCCAATCCATGATGTTATTGGCCCAGTTCAGAAACTGGCCGCTGGAAATAGTCTGCATGGTTCCCGAAACGGAGAAATTGTTGATGACTTGGTCGAGATCGTCATGCGCGTACATTTGCCACGCGAGCGCGAGGTGCCGGTGATTGTCGAGGCATTGGACGGCTTTGCCGTTGGATTTGACACGGGTGAAGCCGGGGGCAGCGATGAACGCCGAAATCGCAACCATCACGAGCAACACGAGTAATTCGAGGAGCGTAAACCCGCGCGACTTCGAGCTAGGTTTCGGCATTTTAATCCAATCCATTTCTCGAGCCTTGACGATCGCCTTCAGTAGGTCCCGACACGATAAAAGCGCTGGCTGGGTGGGGGCGCAGGGTCCTGCAGCCAGGCCTTGGTGCCCAGGTTGGTGTAAGTTCCGCCAAGAGCTTGCCAGGCCGCCGCGTTCAAATCGTCTTTGAATTCGACTTGATAGCTATTTCCGGAGACCCAAGGCCACGTGAGCCAAGGGCCCTGGCCGGGAGAGGCGGCAGGAGCAAGTGTCAGATTGAGGAAGGTGTAGGTGAAGACATCACTGTTCTGGTTGAAATCACCAGAGACAAGGTCCGAAGCCCAGCTTGCGAAGGCGAGGGTATCGCCGTCGCCGCTGAACACGGGTGGAAGCGAGCGGTTATTCGGGTTGAGGCCGTTGAGCAGGCTGGCGCTGAGGAGGGAGTTTAGCCCAGTCTGCCGATCATACAGGAAGACCTCCGGCAATCCAGTGGCAACGCCGGCCACCAGGTTCGTTGCCCTGCTGCGATAAGCGACAAAGCGGCCATCGGCACTGATAGCAGGCGAGTCGGAATCGGCGCTGGGGGCGCTCGAAGGATTCAAGTTGTGGGTAACCTGGGTGCTGCCGCCGTTTTGGAGATCGTACAGGTAGATTTGGTTGATGAAGTCCCGCCCTCTCTGTGCGCAGGCCAGCCAGAGGCCATTAGCGCTGAAGCGCAGGTCTTCGTAGTTGGTGCTGGCTGGAGCCAGCAGAGAGCCGCTTCCTGTGGTTGTATCCATCAGGTACAGCCCAGGAGTCCCAGCAAAGGCCGCGCGGCTCCCGTCGGGTGTAATGGCTGCGCCATAAATGCTGGTGGCTAAAGTCCCGGCGAAGCTATTGGTATAAATGAAGGCCTCGCTTTGAGAGTTCCAAAGGTAAAGGTAGCAGGCGCTTCCAGTCGCCGGCGCCCCCAGGGCAACGTAATGACCATCCGCCGACATGGCAACAAAGCCTGATTGGCCTTGGGTTGTCAGCGCGTGCGTTACGCCCGCTTGCATGTCGCGCAGAAAAAGGTTCTCCGCCGGGTAAGCAATCGAGCCGGAGACGGCAGCCAGGTTTAAGGCCTGACTGCGGAATAACACATAGCGGCCACCAGTGCTCACGAAGGGCGAGTAGGAATCCTTGTTGCCCGGGGCATTGCCCGCGCTGCTAATGCTTACCAGGGTTGTGGTCCCGTTCTGCAAGTCGCGAAGGAAGACTTGCTGAACCTTGTTTGTAGCGCCACTGATCAGGTCGTCGGCGCTGCTGGTGAAGGCGACAAACCGCCCATCGGGGCTGATGGCCGGGTCAAAGGAGACCGCATCCCCACTCCAGCCATTGGTATTGACACTGACCAGAACCGTTGCGCCGGAGGCCAAGTCGCGCACAAACACCTCGCTGCACTCATTGGTGTCGTTGGACGTGAGGTTATCGGCATCGCTTGCAAAGGCGATGAAATGGCCATCTGTCGTCATCGACGTGGATGCAATAGTGCTGGACCCATTCGCGGTGGCTGAGGGCAATGCCGGGTCATGCGTCGAAATCATTTGGACAGCGCCGCTGGTAATGTCGCGCAGGAACACATCCGAACCGCGGTTGCGATCATTGGGGACCAGATAGGCATCGTCGCAATCGAAAGCGGCGAAATGGGCATCGGGTGTAATGCGGAGTGTGACGGCGGGGCTGATGAGCGAACCCACGCCGTTGGTATCGGCGTCCAACATGGTTGTGGCGCCAGCCTGCGTATCGCGCACGTAAAGGTGATAATCGCCGATAAGCGGGTTGCTGGTCAGATTCGAGGAGGTGCTGACGAAGGCAACAAAGCGGCCATCGGGCGTCAGGCTGGGCTGATCGCAGGTGGCGCCGGCGGGCACCTGGTTATTAGTGTCACCGCTGATAAGCGAGACCATACCGCTGTTGGCATCCCACAAGAGGATACAGCTCGTGCTCGTGTCGTTGGTATTGGCGACAAACGCAATGAACCGCCCGTCCGGGCTCATATCCAGCGTCTGAATGTCCTGGTATGCGGTAATCGGAACGGCGCCATTGGTATGCACGATGTCGGTGAGGCCGGAGGCGAGGCTATAGCGCAGAATGGTCCCCACACCGGAGGTCTTGCTGGCTTCATAAGCGACGAACTGGCCATCAGCGCTCAAGGCAAGGTTGAAAGAAACCACCTTGTTTGTGTTGAGCACGGTTCGGGCATAGCTGCTGGCCCAGGTGGTAGCGCCAGCAGCCAAGTCGCGAACATACACATCGCCGCCGGGGGGAACCCCCTGCACCAGGTTCGTCGCGGTGCTGAAAAACGCCACGTACCGGCCATCAGCGCTGAGAGCGGGCGATTCGGAACTGCCATTGCCTGTAGGCGATGAGCGGTTTGTGGACACCGCCCCGACGCTGGCAAGCATGGTCATTCCAGCCTGCAAGTCCCGCACGAAAACGTCCGCAATCTTGTTTGTGTCGCCTGGAACTAAATCAGTCGCATCACTGACGAATGCGACGTAGCGTCCATCCGGAGTCATGGCAGGGCTGCGCGAGGCCCCGTTGCCGGCCACACCGTTGGTGTTGACGCTCACGAGGGTGGTTGTGCCGCTGACGAGATCGCGCACAAAAACATCTGTGGCACTATTGGTATCGCCCGAAACCAGGTCACTCGCGCTGCTGACGAAGAGGGCGTAGCGGCCATTGGTCGAGAGGTCTGCTGGAAGCGAATCGCCGTTGCCACCGGCCACACCGCTCAGATTCACGCTCACGAGGGCGATTGTAGCGCTTTGCAGGTCGCGCAGGTAGAGGTTCAATACCGATGGGAATGAGGGAGGGATGGTGGCATTGTTGCTCGCGAGCAAGAGGTTGTTCGCCGTGCTTGCAAATAAAATGAACCGGCTATCGGGGCTGATGATGGGCGCCCAGGAATCTCCACCACCCCCTGAGACCGGCCCCTGTGCGGGAGCAACGGTGGAAATAAGTTGAAAGTCGCCTGCTTGGACGCGGCCTGAGAGACAGCCGATACCCAGGAGCACGCGGCACAGGCGGCGGATTGAAAAGCAGGCGTTCATAGGAGTCTATTTATGTGTTGAGGAATGCTGTGCGAGCCAGATGAAGTCGGCCCGGTCGGCCGGGATCGTGGCGTGGACGGTGGCGGTGAAAGGACCCTGCAATATCTTGCCACCCCATTTGTGCATCTCGGCATGGCCATCACAGAATGAAAAGGTGCCCCCGCCAGCGTGGAGTGAAGCAGGCCAATCGATAAACTCAAGAGTATTCAGGGCGGCAACGGTGCTCAGCGCGCCATCGTTAATGCTCTGGGGATTTTCATCGCCGATCATAAACACCATTGATGGCGCAATAACGCTGAAGGCTGAAGGTTTGCCGAAAGTGGCGTAAGCACCTCGGCCATTCAGGGCGTCGTGAAGTCCATCCAACCATGGGCCATTGACCGCATGGCGGATGAGGCCACCGTGGCCGCCGCCGCTGGACCAGAAGGTATCATCAGTGCTGCCGACAGCGCCGCTCGCGGAAATGGTTCGCACGGCTGAGATGGTTTGCCCCTTAAGACTCGGTTGCTGAGTGCCTGAGTAGAGCCCCGTCCGCAGGTCGGCTGGACAATGAAATAATTTTATGTTGTTGGCGATGTATAGATCGACCAGGCAATAGCTTGGATCGTAATAGAGGTCGGGATTGAAAACGTCGGGGGTACTGGCTCCTTCGGCATTGGGACACCAATGATAGTACTTGATGGAATTGCCCGGGTCATCCGGGTTGGGTGGGTACCATCCGTAATCCGTCGCGTATTGATGCCAGGCCGAGGCCATCTGCTTGCAATTGTTCATGCATTGAACTTGCTTGTCCTTGGACATGACCCGCGTAAGGGCCGGCAACGGCATAGCCGCCAGAAAGGCGAGGATGCCTATGACCACCAACAATTCAATCAGGGTAAAACCCCGCGGTTTGTCTCCTTGCGAAAAGGTGGGCGCGATTCCTTCTGCAGTGTTCTGGATATTTGAGGTGATTTGCATTGTTGTTTCCTTCACGCACGGCATACAACTGGGGTGGTGATGGCGGCTAAACTACACCAGCATTGCCTGCGTGTAAAGCATAATCTCCATCGAGTCATCGAGTCCATCGAAGGTTCGAGTGGGGCGCGTCTATTGTGAAGGCCGTCCCAAACCCTTGCAGCCCGAGATGGGATGGCCGACTTACCTGGATTGTGGTGGCTGCTGATTTCGCGGTTCGCGCGGTGGCAATGACTGGGGAGCATTGGCCGGGGGAATCGAGCGGACCTCCGCAGCCTGATGGTAGCCTTTGGGAAAGTAGGCGGATTGGGCCGGGGCGCTTCTTTGGGCTTGCGTAGCGACTTCGGAACGGCTGCTGCTGCGCAGCGGGTAAAGGTTGCCTGGTTCCTGGGGCCGGGCGGACGAAGTGTATCGCGGTGAGGTCAGGGTTTGGGTTTGGCGGTTGGGCGCCGCCGGATAGGTTGAACCCTGCCTGGATTGGTAGCTGCTTGTCGAGCGGGGAACGGATTGCGCCTGCTCGCTGGGGCGCGATGAGGGCGCCGCAAATGTGGGGGCAGGCTGCGCCTGGGCCGACCTGGGAGCGCTACGCGCCGGATTGCCGGCGGGAGGCTGGGCGGAACCAGACCGCGGCTGATTCCGAATGGGGGTGGCCCATGGGGTCGCGTTGTTGCCAGCCGGGGCGGCTCGGTAGGTAGTCATGGCCGGAGCAACCGGCGCGTGTTGGATTACCGGGTGACGTTGATCAATCTTCTGGGCAACCATCCTCGGGGTCTGAACAGGAGGCGCTTTCAATGGCGGGCGATACACTGCCAGCTCGGATTTTCCGGAAAGGTTTCGTTGCAACCCTCTCTGGGCGGGGGCGGGCACATCGCGAATGGGAAGCTTATGGATTTGAGTGTGGGTCGCCGCGGCGATCCGGTCAACTTTCAGGCCGTTATTGACGATGGTGTTGTTCACCACGGTGTAGTTGTTGATGATTGTTGTGTGGTTGTAAATCCGCGTCACGTCGGCCTGAGCCAAGCGACGATGTCCCAAATCGCGATCGTTAAAATCACGCAGAGCGACGAAAGTGAAATTAGCCGGGCCGAGTCCGAAACCGAAATCAGCCCCCACCCGGGCGCCATTGAACCGCCAGCCCAGGTGCAGATCGAAATCGGCGTGAGGCGGCAGTGGGGCCCAACCGCAAGCGTCGCCCTCGCTGCGCCAGACAACCCAGGCTGGTCCCCAGACCCGGTCGGGGCTCCACACCCAGCCGCAGCCCGGATGCATATACCAGCGGCCATAATGGAACGGGGCCCAACCCCAGGAATAATCCGATTGCCAGTACCAGCCGGCGTCGGTGTAATCCCAATGGCCGGAGTCGCAATAAGGGCGCCAGCCGGCGTTTATCCTCACCGCCCGAGGCTGCCAGCACCAACCCACTCCGTCCAAGTCCACCCAAGTCCCATACGGCGCGAGGTCATTGTAAAAGTAGGTCACATCCGGTGGAGGGCTGCTGACATAAACCGGGGCGGAAACGGGAACCGCCACGGGTGCGGGGGCCTCCGGGACAGGGGCGACTTGTTGGGGCGCGACGGCTTCGTTGTCGGCAGGCGGGGGGCTGGCCGGAGGCGGCGCTGATGGGGGATACAGCGTTTGATTGTACGAGTATTGCGCGGTTTGATTCCGCAGCGCATTGTCGCGGTTGAGCATCCCCGCAAGGACCGGCGATGAAATCCCTATGTCCCGCAAATAAAGGATTTGGTCGGCTGAGAGATTGAAGGGGGAATTGGCATTTTGGATGTAAGCCAGGATGACGTCTTCTGTCGTGCCTGCCTCGGAGAGGCGGACCACTTCGTTGACAGTGGGGGAAAGGTCTGTGGGGACTGCGGCGGGACCCGGGGGTTGGGCCACGGAGGCATCGGTTACCGGAACTTGGGCCCGGCCAAGACACAGCGGCAGCAGGAGCGTTGCAACGATGGCCAATAGATTCTTCTTTTTCATAAGCTGAAACTGCTTATTCAATTCGAAAGATTAGACCCCGTCGATGGTGGTTTATTCACCTGGCGGATGGCACTAAGCCTCATCGTTTTATCTCCAGCTGGGCGAAGGGATTGTTGCTGAACTCGTTCGAGCGCCGGGGCTCGTCCCGGCGCGCTTCTTGTTCGAGTTGCGCCGTCGCGGGCTGATGATCGCCCTCCGGGTGGGGTGGCGCGGCGGTAGCGCTGGGGCTGCGGGCGCCTTGTTGCGGATGACGGGCGCGTTTGTTGCGCGGCAGCGGGCTAATCATGACATTGATGGCGCGGCCCATGAGTTTGGGATCAAAATCCGGATGGCCGTAAGCAGTAATCTCCGTGAGGAATCTCCGGATGACTTGAAAGCCGTACTCCGTATGGGCCATTTCCCTGCCTCGGAACTTAAGGGTCACCTTGACTTTCATGTCTTCGCAGAGGAAATCGATGGCGTGTCCGATTTTGACGCCTAGATCATGGGGGTCAATTTTCGGGCTGAGTTGGACCTCTTTAACTTTGTTGGCGTGCTGGTGCTTCTTCGATTCTTTGTCCCGCTTGGCCTGTTCATAGCGGAATTTTCCGAAATCCACCAGGCGGCAGACGGGGGGAATCGCATTGGGTGCGATTTCGACCAGGTCCACGGCGTTGGTACGGGCCAAAGTCAGGGCATCGCCCAGGGACAGCACACCAAGCTGATTGCCGTCCACGCCGATAACCCGGACCTCGCGGGCGCGGATTTTTCCATTAACCCTGACGAAAGGAACGGAAGAAGAAGAAGAACGTGGGGAGAAAGGGCGGCTCAAGACACCCTCGTCGGTTGAAGCTTATTCATGCATTCATTTACCAGGACACAGGCAAATAAAGCCATTGTATCCAACGCCGAAAAACTACCTAAGGAAAACTTAATTGGCAAGCGAATAATTGTGAAAACCAGGCAACATGTCATTTGACCTTTACTGGCCTGGCGGACCTGCTAGAAACCTCGCAGTGACAGAAACACTCACCATCGGTTTCCTTGGGGCGGGCAAAATGGCAACTGCCCTGGCCAAAGGCTTCATTGGCGCCGGGTTGATCTCTCCAAGCCGGGTCATCGCCAGCGACCCCAGCCAAGCCGCCCGCTCAGCCTTTGCCCAAAATACTGAGGCCCGCGCAACGGACTCGAATGCGGAAGTGGCGCGGTTTGGAGGGGTGGTGATTCTTGCCGTGAAACCGGATCAGGTCAGCCCCGTCCTGGCAAGCATCCATGAGGAAATAACTGACAAACATCTTCTCATTTCAATTGCAGCAGGGGTGCCCCTGGCAAAGCTCGAAGCAGGTTTGAAAAACGGCGCAAGGCTCATCCGGGTCATGCCTAACACGCCGGCGCTGGTCGGAGCCTCGGCAACAGCCTTTGCATTGGGCAACAATGCGCGTCCGGCAGACGGGGAGCTGGCGCACCGGCTATTTTCTGCGGTGGGACTTGCGATTGAGGTCAACGAGGGGCTCCTGGATGCGGTAACTGGTTTGAGCGGGAGCGGTCCGGCCTACTTGTATATGATCATCGAGGCCTTAAGCGACGGGGGCGTCGCCGCCGGATTGCCGCGCGAGGTGGCGACCAAGCTGGCGGCTCAAACCGCCTTGGGCAGCGCCCGGATGGTCCTTGAAACGGGCCTGCACACCGGCTCGCTCAAGGACATGGTCGCCAGTCCCGGAGGCACGACCATCGAGGGGATACACGAACTCGAGAAAGGCAAACTGCGCGCCGTACTCATGAACGCGGTGCGCGCCGCGACTGAAAAATCTAAACGACTGGGGGAGGGCAGAAAGAAAGAGGCGGTTTAACCTAACTTCCCTGACGCTGCTCCAGCAATTTTCTGACATCCACCGCCTCCATGCCCGCCGCGCGGATGGCCTGCATGCCTAAATCAGTGTCTTCGTAGGCGCGACAGTGCTGGGGCGGAATCCCAAGACGCCGCGCTGCTTCCAGGAAAATGTCCGGGGCCGGTTTTTGCCGGGGGACATCCTCGCTGGTGACGATAGCCTGAAACAAGTGCCGGATGCCCAAATGGCCGAGGACCTGCCCGATGCCGCTATGGGTGCCGCCCGAGGCCACTGCCAGGGGGACCTTGCCGAAATTTTCGCGGGCAACTGCCACGACCGCGTTAATGGGTTCGACCTGGGCGATGAGCGGCAGGTACTCGGCTTCCTTTTCGCGGGCGACGGCCAGATGGTCCAAGCCCAGGCCCTGTTCCTCGCTGAGCATCTTCAGAATGTCGCGTGAAGGCACCCCGCCCAATGAATAGAATCGTTCGATGGGCAGGTGAAAGCGGTGCCGGGCGGCAATGACCTGCCAGGCCCGCCAGTGCAAGGGCATCGTATCGGCCAAGGTGCCGTCGCAATCGAAAATGATTCCTTTGATCATCCCGTTCAGAGTTTCAATGCAGTCAGCTTTTCCTCCAAATCATGTATCATCAGCGGTTCGATGATAGGATCGATGACCCCTTCGAGCACCACGGGCAGATTATACAGTGTCAGTTCGATTCGGTGGTCGGTGACCCGGTTCTGCGGGAAGTTGTAGGTTCGGATGCGTTCGTTGCGTTCGCCCGTGCCGACCTGCGCTTTGCGCTGCGCGGCGTACTTGGCGTTTTCCTCTTCGGTCTTGCGCTCGAGCAAGCGCGAGCGCAGCACGGTTAAGGCCCGGGCCTTGTTCTTCTGCTGCGAGCGTTGATCGGCGCAACGCACGATGAGGCCCGAGGGTTTATGTATCACCTGGACCGCGGAATCGGTGGTATTGACTCCCTGGCCGCCGGGGCCCGAGGCGCGGCAGACAGTGATCTCCAGGTCTTCGGGTTTCAACTCGACATCCACTTCCTGGGCTTCCGGCAAGACAGCAACCGTGCAGGTGCTGGTGTGAATGCGGCCCTGGGCCTCGGTGGCGGGCACGCGCTGGACCCGATGGACGCCACTCTCATACTTAAGCCGCTTATACACGTCCTGTCCCTGGATTTGAAAAATCACTTCCTTATATCCGCCCAGGTCCGAGGGACTGGAATCGAGGTCTTCGAATGTCCATCCGCGCCGCTCGGCGTAGCGGGTGTACATGCGGTAGAGGTCGGCGGCAAATAAGGCGGACTCCTGCCCGCCGGCCCCCGCGCGGATTTCAAAGATAGTATTGCGGGAATCAGCCGGGTCAGGCGGGATGATTCCCCGCTGGAGTTGCTGAGCGAGGTTCTTCTCCGCCCCTTCGAGCCGGGCGACCTCCTCGCGGGCCATCTGGGCCAGCTCGGATTCGGCGGGCTCAGCCTCGAGCAAGGCCCGATTCTCCGCCAGGTCGGACACGGTCTTTTGGTAAGCTTGGCCTTGGGCGACCAGTTCTTTCAACCGGGCGTATTCCTTGGAGAGTTCCTGCGCGCGTTGCGGGTTGGCAAAGGCCTTTGGCTCGCTCAAAGCGGCTTCCACTTCGCCGAATCGCCGGGCGAACTTCTCAATATATGGCTTCAGCTCCATGCGGCTAAGGCGAAATCCCAGATACGAAATGGGTTCAACACAAAAGAAAATCCGCCCGAACAGTCCGGGGACCATGCAGGCGGATTAAAGGGGAAGCTGCTAGTGTTTCTTCTTCTTGCCGGAAGCGGCTGCCGCCTGGGCGGCCTGGGTTTTGGCCATGCGCTGCTGGAATTTGTCCACGCGTCCCGCCGTATCGACGAACTTCTGCTGCCCGGTGTAGAACGGATGGCAGGCATTGCAAATGCCCACGATAATCACCGGCTTGGTCGAGCGGGTCTTAATCACGTTGCCGCAGGCGCAACGAATCTCCGCATCCACATATTTTGGATGGATTTTTTCTTTCATAGAAAGGCCGTGAAAAATAGCATGTACCGGCAGGATGACAACCTCTTTTTATGAATGGTTGTTGAGCCATCGCTTGACTCCCATTTCGGGGGTTCTATCATGCGCCCGCTGTTAAGAACTGAGCTGGACGCAAATCAGGAAGGAACCTGGCCGTCCGAGCCCCTGAAGGAATTACAAAGATATGAGCACAATTTATGATATCAAAGCGCGTGAGGTCTTCGATTCACGCGGCAATCCCACTCTCGAAGTCGATGTGATTCTGGCCGGAGGCGCTGTGGGCCGCGCGGCGGTCCCTTCCGGCGCCAGCACCGGCGAGCATGAGGCCATTGAATTGCGCGACGGCGACAAGAAGCGTTTCCAAGGCAAAGGCGTTACCAAAGCGCTGAAGAATGTGACTGAGAAAATCCTTCCTGCGGTGCAAGGCCTTGACGCTCTCGACCAGTTGACAGTGGACCGGGTCATGCTCGACCTGGACGGCACGGAGACCAAATCAAAGCTGGGGGCCAATGCCATCCTGGCGGTCTCGCTGGCCACCGCCAAAGCCGCAGCGGATGCCTTGGGTATGCCGCTATTCAAATATCTGGGCGGGCCCAATGCCAAGGTGTTGCCCGTTCCGATGGCCAATGTCATCAATGGCGGCGCGCATTCGGATGCGCCCATCGATTTCCAGGAATTCATGATCATGCCCCATGGGTTGCCCACCTTCAGCGAGGGCCTGCGGGCCATCGTGGAAACTTTTCACGCTCTTAAAGCGGTCCTGAAAAAACGGGGCCTCAGCACCGCCGTGGGCGACGAAGGCGGGTTTGCGCCCAAATTGGGCAGCGTCGAGGACGCGATTGAATGCATCCTCCAGGCCATCAAGGACGCCGGCTACAAGGCCGGCAAAGACATCTTTCTCTCCCTCGATGTTGCCGCTTCAGAGTTTTACAACGGCAATGGGTCCTACACATTCAAGAAAAGCTCGGGCAAAACCGTCAACGGCGATGAGTTGGTGGATTCTTATGTGGAATTGTGCGGCAAGTACCCCATCGTCAACATTGAAGATGGCTGCGCCGAAAGCGATTGGAAGAATTGGAAAACCCTCACCGACAAGCTCGGCGATAAGATACAGCTCGTCGGCGATGATGTGTTTGTGACGAATGTGAAATTCCTGCAGAAGGGAATCGATTCAGGTGTCGCCAATTCCATTCTGGTTAAGGTCAACCAGATTGGTTCCTTGACGGAGACCCTGGATGCGGTTCAACTCGCGCAGACCCATGCCTATACTGCCGTGCTCAGCCATCGCTCGGGCGAAACGGAGGACGCAACCATTGCTGACATTGCAGTAGCGACAAACTGCGGCCAGATTAAGACTGGCTCGTTGAGCCGTTCGGATCGATTGGCGAAATACAATCAACTCCTGCGCATCGAGCAGTTGCTGGGAAAGAACGCTGTTTATGCCGGCCAGACAGCCCTTCCCAAGGCCGCCAAGGGGCGCTAGAATCGCAATAAATGACTGACCAAAAGGTGCCTCGACGCCGGGGCTGCTTTTTTTATGGGTGCATTACCGGGGTCGTTTGCCTGGTGGCCATTCTGATAGCCGGCTTGCTTGGCATCCAGCAGTTTAAGAAACTGCTCAATAACTACACCGACACCAAACCGATGCCGCTGCCGGCTCTCAAGCTGACACCGCAGCAAATCGCCCAGGTCCAGGACCGTTTCGACAGCTTCCGTGATGCGGTGCGAACCGGGCGCCCCACCGCTCCTCTGGCCCTGAGCGCGGATGACGTCAATGCGTTGATTGCGAGTGAACCTGAATTCCGGGGTTTCAAAGACAAATTATACGTCATGATCGACGGAGACCGCCTCAGCGGTCAGTTCAGCTTGCCGATGGCCGAGGTTGGCCTGGACCACTTTCGCGGGCGTTACCTGAACGGGACCGGAACGTTTCAAATTGCCATCGAGAACGGGGTGTTGCGGCTGAGAATGCAAGAGTGCGTGGTGAAAGGCAAGCCCCTGCCCAGCGGCTATATGGATGCTATCCGCAGACAGAATCTCGCAGCCCGCGTCAATGCGAACCCGCGCGCCGCCGCGGCGCTCAGCCGGATTGCGAGCATCCAGGTCAGTGACGGAAAGTTGATCATCGTGCCTAAGCCAAGCGAGTGACTCACTCGACCTGTTGTCAGGGTGCGCGAGGGGAGTGGCTTTTTTGTTTGGACTTGTGGTCCTGCCAAAGAATGCTCACCACCAACCAAAAGCCGCCGCCTGCAGCGACCAGGAAACAGATCATCGCCAGGCCCGGATAGCCGAACAGTTCGAAGCTGGTCGGCACGCGCATCAAAAGCGCCGCCCCAATAATGAGCGCCGCCAAAACCAGACCGGTCGTGATGCGGTTGGCCACCTTGCGCGCGCTCTCGACCAGGAACTCGGTCTCCGCCGGCTTGACATTCACATTCAACTCCGCCTCGCCGATTGTATCCAGGATTTTATTCAGCCGCGCCGGCAGGGCCCCCACGAACTGCTTGGCCTCCAGCAGCGCCGCAAAAGCGCGGTTTTCGGTCAGGGACGACTTGAGCCGGTCATTGAGCAGCTTGCGCGCATTGCGCCGGACCGATTCGGTGGGGTCGAAATCCGGGTCGAGGGTCCGGCCGACCTCATCGAGTTGGAGCAGGGTTTTGCCCAGCAACGAAAGCTCGGGAGGCACGAACAGGCCAGTCTCTGCGGCGCTGCGGCCCACTTCGAGGATGACTTTGCCGACATCCATCTCGGACAAAGTGGCATTCTTTTGCTCGGCAACGAGTTGACCGATTTTGTGATGGAAATGCGGCTCATCAAAATCAAAGCTCGGAGTGCTAATGCGCACCGCCATATCGGCCGCCTCGTCGCTCTCCCCTTCGCTGACCGCCAGCAACAGTTTGAGCAGGCTCTCTTGCATCCCCGGCGTCATGTGGCCCACCATCCCCAAGTCCAGCAGCCCTATCCTGTGGTCTGGCGTCACAAAGATATTCCCCGGGTGCGGGTCGGCGTGGAAGATGCCGTCCACGAGAATCTGGTGCAGATAGGCCTGAAAGAGTTGCTCAGCCAGGTCCTTGCCGTCCAGGTCCAGCCGGGCCAGGGGCGAAAGCTCGGTTATCTTGAACCCTTCGAGGTAGTCCATCGTCAGCACCTTGCGGGTCGTGTAGTCCGCCACCGGCAAGGGCAGTTGGATGCGAGGGAACTTCTCGAGGTTGCGGGCGATGGTTTGCAGGTTGGAGGCCTCCCGCCGGTAATCCAGTTCGTGGCTGAGGGTGTGCTGGAATTCCTCAAGCATTTTTTGCAACTGATACCGTTGGCCTACCTTCGTGTGCCGATTGAGGAACCGGGCGATTTCTTCCAGCGCCGCGAAATCTTCTTCGATCTGCTTGACGATGCCGGGACGTTGGACTTTGACCGCGACCGGCCTGCCATCATGGAGCGCAGCCCGATGGACCTGGCCCAGAGAGGCCGCCGCCAGCGGCTCGTGTTCAAATGAGGCGAACGCCTTGTTAATCCTGGTGCCCAGTTCGGATTCGATGATGGACACCGCTTCCTCGAATGGGAATGGTTTGACCTTATCCTGCAAGCGCGCCAAAGGCTTGAGGAACAGCGGGGGGAGCAGGTCCGAGCGGCTTGAAAGCAACTGGCCCAACTTCACAAACGTGGGGCCGAGCCGTTCGAGGTCCCCAGGCAATTCCTCGGCATTGCGCGAGCCGTTGCCCCCGCGATGGTTTGTTTCTTCTTCCTGGACAAATCGCGAGGCAAGGCTCGGCTGGCCGTATTTCAGCAGCAGCAGCGTAATGTCTTTATAGCGCTTTAGACAATGGGGCGACAACTTCATTGGGCTCTCCTGCTTAATCCAGTACAGAACATAAAATACCGTAGTTGTTCGCACTCCAGACTCAAGGGGGTGAATACCCGTGATTGCCACGGGCAGTGACAAAGTCATTACAAGCGCTTGCGGCGGCGGTACCACCGGTTGGGCTGACTGACGGTCGGCCTCCCTCTCCTCCCTTCTTGGAGGAGAGGGCCGGGGAGAGGAGGCCCTTTACCTTCCCCCCACGCCCAGAATTTGAGAAGCCTCACCCGTTGAAATCCCGTTTGAATTTCCTTGACACTTTCGGAACAATACGCTATTTCGGGCGTCATCCTGGATTAAGGCAAGGCAACATTGATTATGAAACGTCCCGCGCTTTTAGCATCAATCATCCTCTTTACCGCATTGGCGGCTGCCTCCGCCACGGTGCGCTTTGTGGACCTCAACAGCTCGAATCCCACTGTTCCTTTTACCGATTGGAGCAGTGCGGCGACAAATATTCAGGATGCAATCGATGCGTCCAGTGAGGGCGACCTGATCTGGGTCACCAACGGCATTTATGCCACCGGCGGCAAGGTGATGGCTGGGGATTTAACCAACCGTGTGACCCTGGACAAGGCATTGACAGTTCAAAGCGTCAACGGCCCGGGGTTGACCGTGATACAAGGGGCTTGGGACCCAGCCACGACCAATGGGCCGCTGGCAGTGCGCTGCGCCTGGATGACGAATGGAGCGACACTGGCGGGTTTTACCCTGCAAGGCGGTGCGACCCGCGCGAGCGGGGCTGTCTTTACCCTTGAAAGCGGGGGCGGGATTTGGTGCGCCTCTTCCAACGCATTAGTGCTTAATTGCATTATCCAATCGAATGCAGCGACCAGCGATGGGGGAGGCGTTTATCTGGGGACCATAAGGAATTCAGTTCTCCAAGGCAATTGGGCTCCTGGCTCAGGAAGCGCTTACCTGTGCAATTTGGCCAGTTGCACCATAGTCAGCAATCTCGCGTATGGGACATTCAACTGCGCGGTGACTAACTGCATTGTTTATTTCAATACAATGCCCCGCTTCAGCGGAGCGGCCAATTACTCGGGGGGAAGGCTTTCGTTCTGTTGTACCACTCCCTTGCCCTCTGGAGTTGGAAACATCGCCACTGCTCCGCAATTGCTGCCCGATGGCATCCACCTGGCCAGCACCTCTCCTTGCCGGGGCGCAGGCACCAATGTGGTGACCGGCACGGACATTGACGGGCAACCCTGGGCAAACCCACCGTCGATTGGTTGCGATGAGTGGCTGTCTGAGCCGGTGGTTACCATGGCTCCACAAATCCAGTTCAGCAGCTATCCGGTAGGGTTCAATCTCACCGTCGTGGCAGCGGGCCAGGAGCCATTCACCTGCTGGTGGACTAAAGATGGCGCGCCGATAGCGGACGATGCGCATTGGAGTGCCTCGCACACAACAAATCTGGCGGCCAGCGGGATTAGTTTGGACGACGCGGGCGCTTACCAGGTTGCAGTGAGCAATGCATCTGGGATGACCACCAGCATCGTGGCCCAACTGGTCATCCATTGTGTGGATGCGGCCAACTCGACCCCAACGGCTCCTTACCTCGATTGGGCAAGTGCCGCGACGAATATCCAGGATGCGATCGACGCTGCTTTGCCGGGAGAGCTTGTGCTTGTGACCAACGGCATTTATGCCAACGGCGGCCGAGCGATTGGGGGTGACCTGACCAACCGCGTCGCGCTCAACAAAGCCCTCTTGGTGGAAAGTGTGAATGGCCCGACGTTGACGATGATTCAAGGGGCATGGGACCCTGCGACGACCAATGGCCCTCTGGCCGTGCGCTGCGCCTGGTTGACCAATGGGGCCGTCTTGAGCGGCTTTACGTTGGAAGGCGGGGCGACTCGGGTAGGTAACAGCTCATCCGATATGCAGGGCTATGGTGGCGGGGCTTGGGGAGCTTCCAGCACGAACGCGACAGTGGTCAATTGCGTTTTGGCAGGGAATGCTGCAGCCAAAGGAGGAGGAGGAGTGTATCAGGCCAAGTTGATAAAGTGCACTTTGTCGAGCAACTCGACGCCAGGGTCCGGCGGTGGGGCCGATTCGTGTAATCTGACCAATTGTTTCTTGAACGCCAATTTCGCCAACCTGGGCGGGGGAGGAGCCGCATTCAGCAATCTCAGAAATTGCGCGGTCACACACAACCAAAGCCCAGCTATCCAAAGCAGTGGCGGGGCCGTCTATCTTGGGACAGCCGTCAATTGTACGATTTCCAGTAATTCGGCAGTCACGCTTACTGGTTATGGCTTAGCCGGTGTCTATTCGGCCAAACTCACTAATTGCCTCGTGTTCGGAAACCGCGGGATGAACTACGACTCCCTTTCCACGTTGGCCTTCTGTTGCGCGACGCCTCTCGCCTCGGGTGCAGGCAACATCGCCGCGGACCCGCAGCTTCTGCCCGATGGCATACATCTGGGAGCGGCTTCACCCTGCATCGGCGCAGGAACAAATAGCGTGGTCAGCGGTACCGACATTGACGGACAGCCCTGGGCCAATCCGCCCTCGATGGGCTGTGATGAGTGGCTGCCAGTCCCTCTGGTCACCGTGGCTGCCTCCCCGCAACTTACCGGGCCGCCCCTGGGGCTTGTTTTCAGCGGGGCGGTGGTCGCCGGCCAGGGACCGTTTGCCTACTCTTGGCTAAAAGACGGCGGGCTCCTCGTGGATGGAACTCATTTTACTTCGACACAGACTCCAAACCTCACGCTGAACGGATTTGGCCCGGGTGATGCCGGGGCTTACCAGGTTGTGGCCAGCAACGCCTTCGGCATGGCGACCAGTGTGGTGGCCCAAGTAGTCGTTCATTGCGCCGATGCGGCGGGGGTAAATCCAACGACACCATATTCAGACTGGACAACTGCTGCGACGAATATCCAGGACGCCATCGATGCCGCCGGGGCGGGTGATTTCGTGCTGGTCACTAACGGGCTTTATGCAAGCGGTGGCCGCGTCATGGCGGGCGATTTAACCAACCGCGTGGCAGTGACTCAACCACTGACTCTCAGCAGTGTTAATGGGAGCGCATTCACAACGATTCAAGGGGCGTGGGATCCTGCCACCAATGGCCCCGGAGCGGTCCGCTGCGCCTGGGTTGCCGATGGCGCAATTCTCAACGCGTTCACACTTGAAGGCGGCGCAACTCGAAACACGGGCGACCAAATCGCCTTGCAAAGCGGCGGGGGGGTTTGGGCTTCGCCTCAAGCAACTCTCACGCAATGCGTCATCTGCACCAACGCTGCCAATTACGGCGGCGGAGGGGTGTATGGGGGGCTGGTCCAAAACTGCCGCGTGCTGCGCAACACAAGCAATCAGTCCGGTGGCGGGGCTTACGCTTCGGCGCTGGTCAACTCGGCCGTGGTTGGCAACTGGGCGGTCTCTCTGGGCGGCGGTATATGGCAGAATGGGGGCGGGTTGAATCACTGCACAGTCAGCGGCAACTTCATCAAGACGTATGGCGGCGCAGGCGGTCTTTATGGCAATTTCACCAGCGTTACCAATTCCATAGTGTCCGGCAATTGGGAAGGCGGTAGCCCCCTCTCAGGGTTCCCCGCCGACTCATACGGAGCGGTGTTTTATTACTCTTGTTCCTTTCCTCTTTCGGGCGGCGCAAGCAATATCTCCTCCGATCCCCAGTTGATGGACGGCATCCATCTGGCGACCACCTCGCCCTGCCGCGGCGCAGGCACTGCGGCTAATACCTCGGGCATAGACATTGACGGCGAGCCATGGACCAATCCGCCCTCGATGGGTTGCGATGAGGTCTGGCCGGCAAACATCAAAGGGCCCTTATCGGTGAGCGCCGTTGTTTATCCGTCTCCGGTCGTTCAGACAGCCCGTGATTTGCTCTCTGGCTTGGTGACTGGCTGGGCGAGCCGCGTGGCCTGGTTCTTTAGCGATGGGTCGTTTCTTACGAACGCAAGTGAGCTGCGTTATTCCCATATTTGGACTAATCCCGGCGACTACACCATTACATTCACAGCCTATAACGCGGATAATCCCGGTGGGGTCTCGACCAATCTGGGCATTACCGTGTTGCCGTTGGTTTCGCCGACGGTCTCCGTTGGTGGTCTGAGCGGGAGCAACTTCAGCCTGAGCTTCACCAGCCAGCCGGGCATCTATTACATTGTGGAACAGACAACCAACCTGGCGCCACCCGTGACCTGGCAGACCATCAGCACCGGATACGGCAACGGCACAAATATGCAGATCGCCGATTCGAGTGCCACCAACGCCATGCGCTTCTACCGCGTACTCGCGCAATGACCCCGCAATGACCCTCTTCGTTCCCTTCGTTAGATTCTGTTTGAAATCTTGAAATCTTTTGTCGAAGGACGCCGCAAACCGCGCCGCTAACGCCGGAGGGTGACCGGGCTCTCGGAGGGCATCTCGTGCGCGCAAGGCTGGTTGGTAGGCGCTTCAGGGGAGCGCTCATTGGGTTGGACCAGGCCCTGGCTCATCAAATAGGCCTCCACCTCTTCGCCGCTGATATCGGCCAGCATACGCCCATTGACCTCGACGCAGGGGCTCAGCATCTGACCGCTCTTTTCAATCATCTCCTGCCGCTGCGCCGGGTCGTTGATGATGTCTCGGTCCTCGAACGGCAGGTCGTATTTGCGCAGCACGGCCCGCACACCCTGGCTCCAGCCGCAGCTCGGTTTCAGATAAGCGATTATATTTGGTTTACTCATATTTTAGATTCAACCCTATACTGCCACATAACCGGCGTAAGTCCAAGCCATTCGTGTTGGAGTTTGGGCATCTTAATAACGATCTCATCTCCCTTTATCGGAAACTTTGTCGGAAACTTGTCAAAGCCCAACCTCGCTGAACCTCAGAACCTGCTGAGAGCCGGAGAGAAGAGGCCCTTTACCTTCCCACGAGTTCCTTGCCCAGAGGGCGCCCGCTTGGCAAACTGAGGGCAGATGCGCGAAAGGCTTCCCTGGATCGAAACAATTGAGACCTTTCTGTTGGAGGTCATTCTTGAAGAACGGCGCGGCTTTAAAGAAGCCGTCGTGCGTTGCGCCCTGTACGGCTGTTCCAAACTCTTCCAAGTGGCGGTCAAAACCCGGCGTTTTCTCTACAACGTGCGCATTTTACGCGACTCGACGCTGGGTGTTCAGGTCATTGCAATCGGCAATTTGACCGTGGGTGGCACGGGAAAGACGCCGGTTGTGGAGAAATTTGCGCGCGAACTGCGCGATCAGGGCCGCACGGTGGCTATCCTCTCGCGCGGCTACCGCTCCAAGCCGACCCCCATCCACCAATGGTTCGTTAACAAACTCTTTCTCCGGGACGATACCACCCCACCGCGCGTGGTTTCGGACGGCAAATCCCTTCTGCTGGATTCGGAAATGGCCGGGGACGAGCCGTACATGCTGGCTTCCAACCTGAAAGATGTCGTTGTGCTGGTGGATAAGGACCGGGTCAAGAGCGGGCGCTATGCCATTGAAAAGTTTGGTTGCGACACGCTCCTGCTCGACGACGGCTTTCAATATTGGAAGTTGCGCGGGCGCCGCCAGGACATCGTGCTCATCGATCGACAGCAACCCTTCGGCAACGAGCGGCTGCTCCCGCGCGGCACGCTGCGGGAACCGCCCTCGCACCTGGCCCGGGCCAGCACGATTTTCATTACCAAAAGCGATGGCAACACCGCCGCCCTGCGCCGGCGCATTGCTGCCGTCAATCCGACTGCCGGAATCATTGAGTGCATTCATCACCCGCTTTACCTGGAAGACGTCTTTACAGGCCAGCGCTGCGGACTCGACCTGTTGCGCGGGCGCAAGGTGGCCTCCTTGAGCGGTATTGCCCAGCCCGAAAGCTTCGAAGGCAGCCTCGTCCAGCTCGGGGGTGAGCTGGTCTTCTCGCGGCGCTTTGCCGACCATCACCGGTTCACCCAGCAGGAAATCCTCAACGTGATTAACCGAAGCAAAAAGCGCCAGGCCGAAGCCATTATCACAACACAGAAAGACGCAGTCCGTTTTCCAAAGATCGACCGGCGCGACCTGCCGATCTATTTCATGCGCGTTGAAATTAAAATCCTGCACGGCGCCGATGATTTCCAGGATTGCGTGCGCAAGATTTGTTTCCGGTAAGGACAGCCCCATGGACGCGCTGCTTTCGTTAATCGCCCGAGGGCTGGTTGCCTTTATACAGGGCCTGCCCCTGGAATGGGTCGCCCGCTTGGGGGGCGCCGGGGGCGCTTTGGTTTATTGGCTCGATGCGCGGCACCGGCGGGTCGCCCTGCGGAACCTAACCCTGTGCTTCCAGGAAAAATCACAGGCGGAGATACGCGCGCTGGCTCGCGAGAACTTCCGCCGGATAGGAGAGAACTTTGCCTGCGCGGTCAAGACCGCCGCCATGACCATGGAAGAGCTGCGACCGCATGTTGAATTCATCCCCCCGCCGGCCCTGGCGGGTAGCGCCGCTTCACCAGCTCCTTCGAGGGTCGTTGCCGCCATCGGTCACTTCGGCAATTTCGAGTTATACGCGCGCTTCGGGCAATTCCTGCCCGCCTTTCAGTGCGCGACAACCTACCGTGGCCTGGAATTGCCCTCGCTGGACCAACTCCTGCAGTCCTTGCGCGAGCGCTCGGGCTGCCTTTTCTTCGAGCGCCGCTTTGATGGGGCGGCGTTGAGAAACTTTATGCATCGGCCAGGAGTGCTGCTGGGCCTTTTGTCCGACCAGCACGCGGGCAGAAACGGGCTCTGTCTCCCGTTCCTGGGGCGTGATTGTTCCACTTCCCCTGCCCCGGCAATTTTCGCGCTGCGCTACGAGTGCTCTCTCTACACGGGCATCTGCTACCGCACCGGCCTGGCCCGCTGGCGCATCGAGGCAGGCGCTGAAATCTCCACCCGCGAAAATGGCCAGCACAGGTCCCCCAGCGCCATTATGCTCGATGTCAACCGCGCCTTTGAAGCCGCCGTACGGCGGGACCCGGCCAACTGGTTTTGGGTCCATAACCGGTGGAAAAGCAAGGGCCAGGGCGAGGCGGCAGGGACTTCCATCCAGCCCCCCGCAACCCAGGCACTTGGTCAGGACATTAAATCTGCGAACGTGGAAACCCAAGGCCGCCCCTAACCAGATGCCACCATGTTGCAACGGCCAGTGACGAACTCGGTACAAGCGCTTGCGGCGGTACCGCCGGTTGGGCTGACTGGCAGTCTGCCCCCCCTCTCCTCCCTTGGAGGAGAGGGCCGGGGAGAGGAGGCCCTTTACCTTGCCCCCACATGATTGGTTTATTGAACCACGGTCCTCCTGTAATCTCTTCGATATTCAATGTTCAATGTTCAACGAAATCTCGATGCTTCTTCCTCCGTGTGTAATCCAGTTCATGTTAGGGCCTCCCCACTAACCGACCCCTGCCGGGTTCTGGTGCGTGGCGTCAATTGGCTGGGGGACGCCGTGATGACCCTGCCTGCCTTGCAGCGAATTCGCGAGCGCTTTCCCCAGGCCAAAATCACCCTGCTCACCCCCGAACACCTCGGCCCCCTTTGGCGCGCACAGCCCCTCCTGGATGCGGTCCTCGAAGCCCCACGCGGCTCGACTCCTTGGACGGTCGCTTCCAACATCCGGCGCCTCCAGTCCGACGCAAAGGCCCCCTTTGACCTTGCCCTGGTGTTGCCTAATTCGCCCAGGTCCGCCCTTGAAATGTGGCTGGCTGGCATCCCCCGGCGGGTCGGTTACGCACATCGACTGCGCAACTGGTTTCTCACTGAGCGCGTCCCCGCCCGGCTTGGCCGGCGCCCGATGCATAAGCGGTCCGCCAGGGAAGTGAAGGAACTGATTCGGCTCAATCCGCCCAGAATTCCCGAGCCGCCGGCTCTGGTGGCCGGCACACACCAAATCCATGATTACTTGCATTTGGCCGCCACCCTGGGCGCTTCCCCTGAACCCCTTTCTCCCCGGCTGGAGGTGCTGCGCGGTGAAGTCGAAGCCGTCGAGAGCAAGCTCCTTTCGGCTCGGCTCAAACTCTCCGGCGCAATGGCAACAAAATCAAAACCGGTGTGGCTTGGCTTGAACCCCTCGGCCGCTTACGGACCGGCTAAACGCTGGCCGGTGGAGAACTTTGCTGCGGTGGGCCGGGAGGTCTCCCGCCGAGACCCGAATCGGGTTTGGGTGGTGCTGGGGAATGCGCAGGACGCTGAATTATGCGAGGAGATCACCCGGCAAACGGGCGGTCAGGCCATTAATTTTAGTGGAAAGACCTCCCTGCGCGAATTGCTGGCGGTGCTCAAATTGTGCCGGGTTTTACTCACCAACGACAGCGGTCCCATGCATGCCGCCGCCGCCTTGGACACACCCGTCGTTGTCCCTTTCGGAAGCACCTCCCCCGAACTGACCGGCCCCGGCCTGCCGGGCGAGCCACGCCACCACTTGCTTACATCTCAGGCCCCTTGTTCGCCCTGTTTCCGCCGCTCCTGCCCAATCGACTTGCGTTGCATGACCGGCATCACCCCCTCAGCCATTACGGCCGCAGTCCTCGAAGCGCTTGATGCCGCAGACCAGCGCCAGAGGCCGCCCTAGCGTCGAATTAGCCGGCAGCCTGGCGTCCATCGCTTAGCCCTGGTCGCACGCTCAAAGCCTGTCGGCACATCAGGGGGCAGGCGCACTTCATCGCCTGGCCCTCATAAGCAAGCGGGTCAAATCCAGGGCCGAGCGGGTGAACGTCCACGACTCGGTTTCCGGCAGGCATTTGGGGTTGCCCGACTGAAGCCAGCTCTCAATGACGAGCTGGTCGGGCCGGCCATCCACCATCGCGTAAGCAGTGCCCTGGTGCAGGATGGACAGATACCAGGAGGATTCGTCGGCGATGCCTTTGCGCTCGAGTTCGGGAAGGTCGGAAGCCCAGTAGATGAGGCTGAAAGGCAGCTTGCGACGGCGGCAGGCCAGTTCGATCTGCCGCACCTCACCCCAACTCCCACGGTCCTGCACAATGAAGTTGGCCCAGTTCACGTCCAGCCGGTAGAAGTCCAAGCCGCGCACGCTCATTTCGGCGAGCCTCTTCTGGAGCGCATCGAGCCACCAGACATGATCAGCGAGCGGGATGGAGGGATAGGTCTCGATATCGCCGATTTTCATCTGCGGAAAATGCCGGCGGACCAGGGCGATGTAGTTCGCCGTCTCCTGGACGGCGTAGTCGTCGGGCTTGTGGATGTGCATGCGGCAGCACAGCAGCGGCTCGTCCATCGCAATGGCGTAGAGGTTGGCGCCGAGCTGCTCAAGCCGGTCCCAAATGGGCTTCTCTGCCTTGAAGCAGGCCTCGCCGGTCTGGCCCCACGGCTTAATTGCGCCGACCTCCATCCCGAACTTGAGCGTCCACCCGTTCAACTGGCCAAACCAGGTTCGCAGCTCGTCATCGGTGAACTGCCGCTTCAGGTTGTGATCGGCATAGAAGACCACGTCGATAGAGGAGCGCGTCTCCTTCCACTCGTCCGGCTTTTGAAAGAGCTCGCGGAAGCATCGTCCCTGGTCACAGCTCGGAGGCCCCATCCACACCTCCGGTCGCGCCGGGGAGGTCTGCGCCAGGCAGGAGATGGCGCAGGCACACAGAGTCAGGCTCAGGGCAAACAACCGGACCAGCTTTCGGGGCTTACACATAGATTGCTTCCAAGTGAGAGTCGAGATTGGCTTCAGCTCACAAGGGCGTGCCGCTGACTTTGGTCCAGGGCGAGGACGCGCCCATCGCATGTTGCTGGATCTTGCGCTTCCAGATTCGGTTGCCGCAGAAGGCGAACAGCATGTCCTTGTCCGGGCCGCCGAGGGCGACACCCAGGACACGACTGCGGTCGGGAACGGGGAGGATGATTTGCGTTGGACCATCGTCGGCGCTGATTTGGATGCCGCTGCGGGTGGCGATGAATTGACGGCCTTCAACCGAATAGCAGAGACTTTCCGGGCCGGCATCGTCATCCCAATCGGTGACGAACAGGTGGAAGAACCGCTCTTTGTTGGTGAGCGTGCCGTCGGGCTGGATCTGATAGCTATCGACCCACTTCGAGTGGCCTTCGGCGACCGAGAGCAGCCAGCGGTCGGGCCGGCAGGCCATGCCGGTGGCGAATTTGAGGCCGCGGTCCACCAGCATCTTCTGGCCATCCTTAATGAGCCAGACGGCCCCGGGCAAGCCGGCTTTCGCGTCGTTGCTGGTGACGTAAAGGCCGCCATCCGGTCGCGCGAGAATCGAGTGGCCAAAAATGCCCTCCATCACCACGCGGCCCTTACCTGTCGCGTCGTAGCGCATCAGCTTGCCGGACGTTTCCGAGACGGCGAACAAAGTGCCATCCGCGCCGACAGTGACGCAGTGGGCTTGGGCGGCGTCTGCGGCAAAGACACTGACTTTGCCATCGAGGCCGATGCGGTAAAGCCTGTTCGCCGAAGTGTCGGCAAAGAAGACTTCGCCGCTCGCGTTGCACGCCGGGCCGCGGGTGCTCTTGAACCCTTCGGCCACCAGTTGCCAATCCTGGCCCGGAACCAAAATCTCCCGCGCGCGCGGCGCGCTGGGGCCGGGCTTCACGGGCTCGGGCCAACCCCGCCACAGGTAGGCCATCGCCTCGCGCCAATGTTTGAGGTAGCCGGCGACATGGGGGCCGTCGACCACGCGAAACTGATACTCATAGCCGGAGAACTGCAGCGCCTTTTCCATCTCCTGGTCGAGCAGGAACCAGTCGCCGGCGCAGTTCTCCATGTCATGCGTCGCCGTCGTGAGAAAGGCGCGGATGGGCTTGGCCTCGAACTTGCGCAGCATCGCCGGGAATTCATGCCCGCCGCGGAAGGCGACCCAACTGCCGCTGGCCGCATACACCCGGCTGAAGGCCTCGGGCCGGTTCCACCCCGCGGTGAAGGCCGCGATTCCGCCGCTGCTGCCGCCGGACATACAGCGGTCATTACCGTTGGTCGAGAGGCTGAGGTTGTACTTCTCGGCAACGAAAGGCAGCAGTTCCTCGGTCAGAAACCGCACGTTGTTGTCGCTGACGCCGTCGTATTCGAAATCACGGTTGCGCCGGCCGAGGGTGCCTTTCATCGGCGCGGGCAGGTCGCCGGGTTGCACGAACACGCCAACGGTCACCGGCATTTCCCTGGTCGCAATCATCGTCTCCAGCAGGATCTTTTCGCGCGGGTTGAACCCATCGGTCTTCACATAGACGCACGCAGGCGACCGGCCGTCGTATTGCGCCGGGATGAATACCGTGACCTCCCGCACCGTGCCGGGAAAGAACCGGCTCTGAGTGAACGTGAACTGCTTCGTGGCGCCGGGCAGAATGTCCGCCGGCTTGATGGCGGGCGGCTGGTATTCCGGGGCGGCGTGCGCCGGCGGCGTCTCGGCGGCGCCGCTGCTGGCCAGCTTCGCGCCGGCGGTGAGGGTGACGAGAACCAGCGCCGCGGCGGGCAAGAATGATTTCATAATCGAGTGGGGGTCAGAACAGCTTATTTTGACTGACATCGGTATCATAGCTGTATCATAGCATCGGTGTTCACGATAGAGCAGGTGGCTCACATGACCCGCTTGGCCGCTTTGGAACTGCCAAGGTGAACCCGAGCTGCAATCGCTTTGATCGACAGGGTGGTTTGCCGGCGCAAGCGAGCGGCCATATCAAGTTTAAGCGGGTCGTTCTTGGGTCGGTTCGCCAGGTCTTCCTCGAGCCAGCCAAATTGATAAGAAATTGCTTTTGGGCACGCGAATTGTTTTGTACGCCTGCGCGGGTGATTCGCGATTAGTCATTTTGTCCTGGCCTAACGCCCCGCAGCAGCGGCCCCGCGCCACTGGCGTGATATGCACACGGCGCGGAATCGCGAGGTCCGCTGCCTGCGGTGGTTAAGCTCAATGGTCATTTTCTTGCAATTAAGTTCAGCACAATAATGTTTGAAAGCACCACAAATGCAATCGCAGCAATCACAACTCCGACAAGGCAAACGGCTCCACGGGCGTTTCCCATGTTGATCGTCCACCCAAAAGCCTGGTGCCACTTTGGAACCCATGCGCGTATGTCTCGTCGGCTGAAATACAGCTTGCACCATTTGGGCCCAGACCAGTTTTTGGATTGCTCCACTCTGCCTGATTGATCTCCTTTCGTGTCATAATCTCCCTCCAAACTTAACGACCGTTTTGAGCCGTGCCGGGCGGATCAAGCACCGAACATGAGCACAATGCCCGGTCAGCATCCGCTCCAAAACGATTGTTCGGCGCTCTCTGGTTCATCCCTCAATCGCCGCTCCATTGGGCGTAGTCATACTCGTCTCAAAGTGATGTCACCGCTGTCTCCGTGGTCTGTCCGCTCTGCAAAGAACGGCTCAAAGTACGCCCTGACCTCAGCGCTCACGGGCTCGGGGCAGCCTGGGTCCTCGACGAAAAACACGAATTCTCCACACTCCGCATTAATGGTAAAGGAATGATCACGAAAAGTGAAATCGATCCACGAGCCAACAACCGGAGCGTCGGTAGCTTCCGTGACTGCGACGCCTGGAAGCTCCGCGAGATGCTGACAAACCTCGTGCCAGAACCGCGTCTGAGGAAATTTGCAAAAGCCATTGTTCATGACAGCCGCGGTGATGCCGCCTCACGAACCGGCTCAGGCACGGCGCGTCTGGGGCGTTCAAAATCGAACAGAGACGCAGCCGGGCCGTTGCCTGAAGCTGGATGGTTGGGTTCGTGAATCATAGTTTGCGGCGGACGCCCCAGATGGCCGAATACAGAAACGCGAAGGCTATGCCGACGACTAGCGCACGCAACCATATGCCCCAACGATCCGTAGCAGCGGCACCGCGCCACTTGCTTAAAATGTAAGCAGGACGGACTCGCGGGGCCTGCTCCCTGCGGTGGTTCGCCTTGAAGTGCTCCATTTTTTCCAACACTCCTTACTCTTGTTTCTGATTTGTCCGCTGTGACGCTCTCACCGCGATGAGTAGGTCTGCAAGCGAAAAGCCTGTCGGGTCGTTGACGCCCATTTTCTTGGCACATGCCTCGCACAAATGAAACGCAGACGGGCTTCCCCCTGCGGGGTGCGTCTGCGTAATGTGGACGCTCGCCTCTTCCGCGCCGCAGATATTACATTTCATGATTGATAAATATCGCCGTGGTTGCCGTTCGGCGAACGCTCCGTATAGGCCCCCTGCGCCACAGGTGCAGAATGCAAACATGACAGACTCGCGGGGTCCGCTGCCTGCGGTCGTTCGGGCTTTTCATTTCTCATCGTTTCCCTCCAGACCCAAAAGCCCGAATGAACGCATCAAAGCACCTGCGAAGGCGATGGCAAATCAGGCGATACAGGCGGACCAAGCCTCGAAACTTTCTCCGCTTCTCGGCGCGAGAATCCTGAAAGGCGGCTGGATCGTAAAGTTCCGCAACCTGATTTTCAGGTGTCAGTGCCTGGGCAGCGGCCTTTCCAAAAATTCCACCTAAACTCTCCCCGGCGTCGCGGGCCTCCTGATCAAGATCCTCACTGAGTTCCCTCACGTTCCTATGAAATTCATAAATTCCTTGGCCCAACCCCCGAGCAATCTCCGGCAGCTTTCTGCCCCCAAGCAGAATCAGAACCAGAGCAAGCATCAAAATCACCTCTCCGCCCCCGGGGGAGAATAAGGCAAAAATCGCACAAGGTGACACCAAAGTTTAACATAATCGACCACCTTTCCTTCCTCAAGGTCTATCACGGCTTTCACCAGCCGCTTCGCCTGCGCGGCAGGGTGTCCTTCTCGCTGGAGCCTCTCCACAGTGCGACAGGGCACGAGCGCCGCTTTAGCGGATGCATCCGATTCAAGCATACCAGAAGATGCCGAACCGGTCAATTGATAATTGATAAGAAATTGCTTTTTGGCACGCGAATTGTTTTGTACGCCTGCGCGGGTGAGAATTGTATTGACGTTTTTGAGTCTCCTTAGTTGAAATTAGAGGACTTGGCAGTTAACCAGGTCCATACACTTGTGAGAACGGTTGCTTCCAAAATTTTCAAAGCAGCGGGGGTTCTTCTTTTTCTATTTCTTACCGCTGGCGCTGTTGCTCAGGGCTGGGTTCAAACCAGTGCGCCCATTACCAACTGGGTTTCTGTTGCCTGCTCGGCAGACGGTCAACAGATTGTGGCGGCAGTTGGGGAGTACGTGTCTTCTGCCGCAGGTAGTATCTACATCTCGACGAATGGTGGGGTATCTTGGGTTTTAACCGCCGCACCTGTGGCGAACTGGGCCTCCGTTGTTGCTTCTGCCGATGGCAGCACGCTGGTGGCCGGCACCTTCAATTTCCCTCCCGATCCTCTTTATATTTCTACAAATGCGGGGATCACCTGGGACACCATCGCTTTGAATGCGGCGAATGAGTTTTGGGGCAACTGGGCGTCAGTTGCCTGTTCGGCGGACGCCAAAACAATTGCAGTCGGGAGCGCAGACCTCGCAGGGGAAGCGTACGGGAGCCAAATTTTCCTAACTACAAATTCCGCCGCCAGTTGGACCTATAGCAGGCTTCAAGGATACCCAATCTCCCTGGCTTGCTCGAGGGATGGGAGCACAATGTTGGCTGGGTTCGACGCCGCTGCGGGGCTCTACCTTCTAATCTCGACTGACTTTGGAGGCACCTGGAACATCGGGCCGAATGGAATGTGGTATTCTGTCGCTTGTTCAGGGGATGGGACCACGATGCTGGCGGCAACGGGCCGTGGAGGAGCCGGGACGATCTTTCTCTCAAGAGACCGAGGCGGCTCTTGGATCCAGGTTACTGCTCCCGGGGTGATGGCCAGTGCCCTCACCCTTTCGACGGATGGAAAAGAAATGGTTGCTGTCGCCAAAAGCAGCGGAATTTTTAGTTCCAGAGATTCTGGGCTAACCTGGAAGCAAGACGACGCGCCGTTGACTAACTGGTCCTCGGTTGCCTCTTCGGCGGATGGCTGCAAGTTGGTAACTACTCAGGTCGAAATTGAGCCGGCGAAGGGGTGGATGAGGAGCGTGAAGATTTTTTCATTTTGTACGGGACTCCGGATTTTTCCTCTGTCATCCTGTCGGCGTGCTGGGAACCGAGATTATTCAGGGCCGCCGGA